>CAMLDJ010000025.1 GCA_946478755.1 uncultured Pedobacter sp.
CTGATTGCTCAAACCATGAACAACACCATCTGCGGTAGGAATGTTACCTACCTTGTTTTTATTGTAAGCGCCATTAACACCAACAGAATAATTAAAATCACCCACGTTGTCTCTGTAAGTCAGCGCTAATTCAATACCTGTATTCTTTACATTACCTCCGTTGATGAACGGGGCATCAGCTCCGGCGGTGGCAAGAATGGGTGCAGATATCAGCCAGTCTTTTGTAGTCTTGTTATACCAGTCGAAGTTCAAACCAAACTTGCCTTTCAAAAAATTAGCATCGAAACCGATATTCGTCTGCTCTGATGTTTCCCATTTTAATCCAGGGTTACTGATCCTGCTTGGATAGGCCCCCGGAGTAAGCACACCTTCATCAGGGCCAAAAATGTAATTGGTGTTAGACAGTTGGATTGGTGCAAGGTATTGAAAGGCGGCGATACTTTGATTCCCAACCTGGCCCCAACTGGCACGTAGCTTAAGAAAGTCGAGCCAATTTTTCTGGCCCTCCATAAAGTCTTCATTAGTAACTACCCAACCACCGGAAACGGAAGGAAAATATCCCCAGCGGTTTTGCGTTGCAAATCTTGAGGATCCGTCGGCCCTGAAAGTAGCATTCAGCAGGTATTTTTCTTTATAGTTGTAATTCAACCTGCCGAAATAAGATAACCTTCGGTCAGCGTCATCCGGCTTACCGGTTATCGTGATACCAGCAATATTTGCACCTGTAGCATTGCTTAACCAGGCATGGTCCAGATCATCAAATATCAAATTTGTATTGGTACCGGAAATGCTGGAACCATCGGCACGATAGGCAGAGCTACCGACCATTGCTTCGATAGTATGGTCATTATGCAAAGTAAATTTATAACTCAGCAAGTTATCCCAAATCAGCGATTTACCCTTATTCATAGACTGGTTAACTTTGGTAGTGGTGCTATAAGCGTAAATGGAAAGATTGTAGATTGGCGTAAAAGAACGGCTCTCGCCAGCGTTGTAATCCATACCCAGGCTGGTTCTGAACTTCAAATTTTTAATCGGCTCTATCAACAGGTAAATATCACCGAGCAAGCGCTGACTGTTTCTTCTGTTCTGGTTGTTATACACCATCAGGGCGTAAGGATTTGCCTCCCCATTATTCCAGGTGGATGCACTGTTATCAAAAAAATTTCCATTCTCATCATACATCGGCACAAAAGGACTGGTGTTAAAAGCGCCGCGCAGGGAATTATTATACTGGTTGCCAACGCCTATACCATTGTTTTTTATATCAGTATAAGTAAGATGCTGGCCAAGTTTAATGATGTCTTTATAAAAATTATGTTCGGAGTTAACTCTAAAGCCGTAGCGCTGGTAGTTAGATAAACGCTTGCCACCTACAACGCCTTCCTGCCCGGTGTAAGAAAGGCCCAAAGAATAAACAGAAGCATCAGACGCGCCTGATGCTCCAAGAGCGTAATTATGGGTTAATGCATCGTCAACAAACATCTGGTCAATCCAATCCGTTCCTTTACCGAAGGCTTTAATCTGATCATTTGTAAACAAGGGTTGTTTGCCCCCGTTTATAGCGGCTTCACTCATTATAGCAGCATATTCAGAAGCGCTAAGCATATCCGCTTTTTTTGCCACATTTTGTACACCTGCATAGGCATCAAACGTAATTTGCCCGGGCTGTCCACGCTTACCTTGTCTTGTAGTTACCAGTACAACTCCGTTAGCTGCTTGCGAGCCGTAGATGGCTGCAGAAGCGGCATCCTTTAAAATGTCAATGGATTCAATATCTGAGGAATTTAAATAAGTAATATCCCCGGTAAGTACGCCATCTACTACATATAGCGGCCCCGAGTTCCCAATAGTACCTAAGCCCCTTATGGTAACCTTAATATTTTCGCCTGGCTGCCCGGATGTGGATGCAATTTGTACACCAGGTGTTTGCCCCTGCAAACCCTGCAGCGCATTGGTTGTACTTTGTCTTTGTAAGGTTTCCCCTTTAACCTGAACTGTTGCACCTGTAACCAGTTTCTTTTGCTGAACGCCGTAGCCTACCACCACCACCTCATTCAGGTTTTGGTTGTCTTCCATTAAACTGATATTGATGACACTGTTTTCCTCAACCGTGATCTCTTTCGGTACAAAGCCAACGGAGCTGATCTGCAATACGTCTCCTGTTTGTGCACGGAGTGCATAACTACCATCACTACTGGTTGCAGTTCCACCGGGTTTCCCTTTTATTTTTATTGCCACACCTGGTATCGGCAGCCTGTCGGCCGCAAATACTTTTCCACTGATCTGACGCTGTTGAGCAAATAAAGTCTCACTGAAAACAAGTAGCGAAAGAAACATCAGCAGAAAAATGCCTTCCCTTTTAATTGTCGAATTCTTTTTCATGCCGTTCATAAGATTTAGTAAATAATAGATTCATTAGTATTTGGTTAGTTATAATTTTATGATAGCCTCCTTACCGTTATAAGTAAGCGTATGACTTGCTTTTTGATTGAAATCCAATGCTTTTGCTGATTTAGGAGAAACCACGATAACCCTGATCGTCCGGCGCTCCGGCATCCCTTTAAAACTTCCCTTGCGGCTACCAATAGTTAGCGTTTTCGTTTTTTCCAGATAGTTGAAGTCTATCGTAGCAAATGCGCCTTTTTCGTAATTGTAGTTGGTTCCTTCATCCTCATACAAGGAGAATGACGCATTCCTGCCAGTGTATACAAACAAGGTAAGAGGATCTGCGGGCTTTTCAGAAGTATATTGTATTTCCGGACCTGTAGGAAGGATTGACCCCTCTTTTACGTAGACAGGCATTCTTTCGTAGGGTGCATCTGCTTTAATAGTTTGTCCGCCGTTAAAATACCTGCCGCTATACAGATCATACCAGCCTTGTCCTGATGGCAAATAAACCGTTCTGTCTCTGTCTTTATACTTATAAACAGGATTAATCAGCAAAGAGGGACCAAAAAGATAAGCATCTGAGAGATTAGCGGCTTTCAGATCCTGAGGGAAATCCATCATTAACCCTCTCATCATGGTATAGTCTTTATGATATGTGCTGCCCGCAATCGAGTAGATGTATGGCATCAATCTATACCTGAGTTTATTGTAATACAGCATGCTTTTATAGGCAGGATGATTTTCTGGCGCTATGTTATAGATCTCTCTAAACGGTAACTGTCCGTGGACCCTGAACAAAGGAACAAAAGCACCAAACTGATACCAGCGGGTGTTTAATTCCCGCCATTCTTCAAGATTTTGTTTATCGGGCTTCTCATAACGCTGTTCTACAGAAAAACCACCGATATCCATAGTCCAGTAAGGCATGCCGGAAAGAGAAAAGTTTACGCCCGCACTGATCTGGGTTTTCATATCTTCCCATCGCGAGGCAATGTCGCCACTCCAGGCTGCTGCCGCATACCGTTGCAAGCCAGCATAAGCGGAACGTGTTAAAATAAATACCCTGTTTTCATTATTGACTTTACGCTGCCCTTCATAAACACCTTTGGCATTTACCAATGGGAATGCATTAAAATAAGTTGTTGATGAGCCCTCATAAGTTGGGTTCATGAGGTCCTTTCTAATCTCAACCGGTAAATTAGAATGCATATCCGGTTCTGTAGCATCCATCCACCAGGCATCGATGCCTTTGCTATACAATCTTTTGTTCATCAGATTCCAGAACGCTGTTCTGGCCTTTGGATTAAAGGCGTCGTAAAAAGTACTTGAATAACCTTTACCTATCCAGTCTAAACGGCCATCTGCAATATTTCTTTTATAAAGGAAATCCGCTTTGTTTAAATCGTCATAAATGTCAAATCCCTTGTAAAACTTCGGCCATACAGAGATCATCAGATGTACATTTTGGCTATGCAGAGTTTTGATCATTCCTTTGGGATCAGCAAACCTGGCAGGATCAAACTGCTGACTTCCCCATTCCGGTTCTTTCCAGTAAGACCAATCCAATACAATATTGTCAATCGGAATTTTCCTGTCACGGAACTGCTTCACGGTTGATAATATTTCATCTTGTGTTTTATACCGTTCCCTGCTTTGCCAAAAGCCCATTGCCCATTTTGGCATCAGTACAGCTTTTCCGGTAACTGTACGGTAGCCGCTAATTACCTGATCTGCAGTCGAACCCTGAATAAAATAGTAATTCACTGCTGCACCTGATTCCGAGCTAAGGGCAAAAGTATTTCTTAAGGACTCTGGCAGAGGGGGAAGACAGGTTAACCCCAGATAAGATTCCCCTCCGTCCGGAGTCCATTCCATCTTAATCTTAGTCTTTTTACCTTTTTTTAGCGGTAAATCCAGTATTGCGGATCCTGAATTCCATGCCTGTCTCCAGTAATCAGCAACCAACTGATCATCAAACCAGACCTTAATATATCCTGCGTATTTTAGCTGTAGCTGATACAATCCCTCTAATTCGCTTTCAACAGCACCTTCATACTGTACAACAGCATCCTTCATTTTTACATTTGCCGGAAACTTATGCTGATCTGTTAGCCAGTTTATCGCTATTTCTGAGATGGGTTGTCTTAACAATACCTTATCCCGGTCGCTCTTTGAATAGTAAGTAGCGGTAAGCCAGCCGGCTTCACCTCCCTTAGAAAATAGTTTTAATGCGGTTATGGGCTGATAATCTCTCACATCGCCCGCACGGGTAATTGAATAATTGTCCCAGAGCAAGCCATAACCCTTGTTAGAGACCACAAAAGGAACACCGATCTCAGTATTGTATTGTATAAGATCTACCCTGCGACCGCTGTAGTTAACCAGGCCTTGTTGATGTTGCCCCAGGCCATAGTAAGCTTCGTTTTCCTGTGAATCAAACAGCTGAGCAACCTGATAGGATGGCTCCCCATTAAATAGTTTAGGAATCAGCGCTTGTCCTTCTATTTTAGTTTGTGCCAATAATAGATTACCGTTCGCATCCCGATAAGTAATTAAGCTGTTTAGGGTTGATACTTCAACTGTAAGTGATGAAGTACTCAGTATCACAAGATCCTGTGCGGTACTGGTCGAAAACTTAACGTCAGGATCGGATAGTTTAATAGCCATTAAGCTCTTGTCTTCCGGAAATTGATCCGTTGCAGTCGCTGTTATATGGATAATCTGATCTGATACTGGTTGAAGCTTTACTTTTTTAATTCCTGACGCAGCACGCTGAATAGGAATTTCAATTCCTGAAGCTGTTCGCTTGTAACCTTTTACTTGCCCTTTTACATTTACAAACAGCAAAACGCCAGCTATAAATAATACGGTGCCCCCCCTAATTTTTCGCATAGAAATAATACAATTTATACTTGGTTGATTTATTTCTAAAGATAGATCCGGAAACAAAAAAGAAGGGCATTCAAATGATAACAATTAGGTACTCAAATGTTAACAAATCAGCCTAAATGAGGTCGTGATCGGGTTTTGTTGAGGCGTATGCCGATGGAAGTATATTAAATTCCTGCTTAAAGTACTTAGTAAAATGCTTCGGATTGCTGAAGCCCACTTCATAGGCTACCTCGGCAATTGTCATTTGCGATTTCAGCAACAGGGGCTTGGATTTTAGTAACCGATAAGAGCGGATATATTCTACTGGCGATTTACCTGTTAAAGAAAGTACTTTTTTATAAAGTCCGACCCTGCTGATATTCATATCTACACTCAATTGATCTACGGTATAGTTTGAGTCAGATAAATGCTTTTCAATGTGAAATGATAACTGCCGGATAAATTTATCATCAACTGATTCAATTTCCGTTTCAAGTGGTTTAAATTCTACCTGTTTCCGGTAAGTTTTTTTTGAAAGCACCTGCTGCTGTACCAGGTTTCTGATTTTCGACAAAAGAATTTCAAAATTGAAAGGCTTGGTCATATAGTCACTTGCTCCCGTTTCCAGTCCGGTTAGTTGCTCCTCTTCTGTAGTAAGGGCGGTAAGTAAGATTACCGGCAGGTGTGCAGTACGACTATCTGCTTTAATTTTCCGGCAAAGGTCAATGCCGTTCATTTCAGGCATACTCACATCACTAACGATCACATCCGGGTGTACAGAAAGTATCTTTTGCCAGCCTTCCTTTCCATTCGCCGCTTCTGCAATGTGGTAATACGCTTTCAGGTTATCTTTTAAGTAGAACCTAAAATCTTCATTATCCTCTACCAGCATCAGGATCGGTTTCTTGCTTCCTGGGAATTTATTGTCAGCTGAATGTTCCTTTTTTCCCTCGGCACCAGATGAAATTAGCAAATCAATTTTAGCAGGGCTGGCTGACAAGTCCCTTGCTTGCACTTCTCGGAATTGAAGGTAAATCGTGAAGTCAGTTCCCTCGTTTACCTTGCTATCAACCGTAATGCGCCCTCCATGAAGTCGGACAAATTCCCTTGTGATTGACAACCCTATACCGCTGCCCTGATTAACGATCGAGTCGGGAACATCATGTTGAAAAAACCGCTCAAAAACCCTCTGCTTATTTTTCTCAGGAATGCCAATACCGGTATCTGATACGCTGAGTACCAGTTCGGCATGTTTTTTTTCTCCGACAGCAGTATGCAGGCTCACTTTTACCTTCCCACCCTGCGGGGTAAATTTAAAAGCATTTGAAAGAAGATTAAACAAAATCCTTTCAATCTTATCGTGATCAAAAAGGGTGATAAAGCTTTTTTTGTCCGTTTGAAAACTAAAATTGATGTTCTTTCTTTCTGCTATATCACTAAACGAAAGTGATACCTCCTGAATAAAGGAAATGAGATCTCCAATTCTGGGATGCAATTTCAACTCATGTACTTCCATTCTTCTGAAATCCAGCAACTGATTGACCAGGTTCAGCAAACGTCGCCCATTTCTGTGGATCATTTGAAGTTGTGGTTTTTCTGCTTCAGCAGCCTGTTTAATCAGCTTTTCAAGTGGCGTAAGGATCAGGGATAAAGGGGTTCTGAATTCGTGGCTTACATTGGTAAGGAATTTAATCTTCAGCAGATCCAGCTCGTGCATTCTTCTTGCCTGCTGCCGCTCCTGTTCTATTAAGAACTCCTTCTTTATTCTTTGAATGCCACGATTTCTGATAAACAGCAGAGTACCTCCTATGAGCAGCAGATAAATGATATAAGCCGCTGTAGTCCGCCAGAAAGGAGGCATTATCATAATATTAAGGCTGGTCTCATTATTTACCCAATTTCCGGACGCATCGGTGGAAACAACTTTAAAAGTGTATTTTCCAGGATCGATGTTAGTATAGGTTGCCAGCCGGTTATTCGGCTGAAGTTCCTGCCACTGTTGATCAAATCCTTCCAGTTTATACCTATATTTTATTTTTTGAGGGTTAAAAAAGTTCAGTGCAGCAAATTCCAGGGTAAATCCATTTTGACTGTGGTTAAGTTTAAGATCTTTTGTAAAAATTATCGAGTTTTTTAATAAAATGCGGCCATCGACCTTCTGATCTATCCCAATACTTCTATTCGAAATCTGCAAATCTGTAAGCACTATAGATGGCTTGGCATTATCGTTCCTGATATTTTGGGGATTAAAAAGATTAAAGCCATTAGCCCCACCAAACAGCAGCTCTCCGCTTTTGGTTTTATAACCCGCATTGGCGTTAAATGCATTACCTTGTAAACCATCATGTTCATCGTATTTACGAAAAACATAAGAAAACTGACGGGCACCCGTTTTTTTTACCATGATCTCAAACAAGCCATTGGCTGTACTTACCCAAAGATTCCTATTGTTATCCTCGACGACTTTTAATGTAGCCGTTTCTGTAAGTCCATCTTTGTTGTCAAAATTCCGGAACCGGCCGGACTCCGGATCAAGCCTGCTCAGCCCATCTCTTGTTGATACCCAGATAAAGCCATAACTATCCTGCATAACGTCATAAACAACATTATTAATCAGCGTATTTTTGTCGCCCGGCTTATTTTTATAATGAACAAACCTTCCGTCGCTCTTCATCTCATCCAATCCTTCCGAAGTACCGATCCAGATACTCCCCCTGCGATCTTCCATTAAGCAGGACAGCGAATTAGACATAATGCCATCTTTATCACCGAATTTTTTATGAATAAAAACTTCTTTAGCTCTATCCATTCTGTCTAACCCACCGCCTAATGTTGCGATCCATAGCATACCCCTCCTGTCTTCAATAATATCCCATACGCGGTCATCAGTTAAACTATTTGGATCAAGGGGATTATGTTTATAGTTCCTGAAATTTTTACCATCAAAAGAATTAAGTCCGCCGAAATAAGTACCTATCCATAATTTATCGGTATGGTCAATATATAAACTGACGATAATGTCATTACTCAGACTATTCGGATTTCCCGGTTCATATACATACCTTTTAAACTCACCCGTTTTACGATTAAAATAAAACAGACCACCACCATTGGTACCCACCCAGATATTACCCAGTTTATCTTCTGCAAAACGATTTACATCATCGTAGGTAAGTCCACGGGGATTAGCATTCCTATGTTTATAGAGCGGAAACTTAAGAATTTTTTCATGATAAAAACTGATGCCTCTTTTGAATGTACCCACCCATATTATCCCCAATTGATCTTTATACAAAGTTAAAATGGCATTCTGACCAATGCTTTTAACATCATCTTCTTTGTTAACGATATAGCTTATTGAAAAATCCTTTTTATCCAGAAGATTTACACCTCCGTGATCTGTACCAATCCAGATGAGTCCTTTGTCGTCCTGTATGATACTGCTGATCAGGTTATTATTAAGGCCATTTGGTGCTTTATCGATAAACCGTGTTTTTCCGGTGGCAGTTTCATAAAAATTTATACCATTCTGGTTATTTGTTGTATACACCCATAGGTCAGTATTGTTATCCACAAATAATCTGAAGCTTTGAAAACTCGATGGGTCGTCTTGCCTGAATATAGAAATGCGCTTTTGAACCTTCCCTGTCTTGCTATTGAGCATCTCGATAGTTTTATCTATATGGATTACCCATATGTTGCCATCAGGCCCTTTTTGTAAAGTGGAAATGGGCGAATTTGATAATGTAGTACTGTCCCTCACTTTTAAACTTAAGTGCATGCATTCCCTGTTTCCCGTATTGTATTTAAACAACCCTTCTGCGCCGGCATTGAACCAAAAGCCCCCCATGTCATCTTTTACCACTTCAGTAATTGTCTTCGCAGTGATATTCAGGCTTTTTAAATACGGCCTTACGTCCCTAATAAAAATTTGTTTTTTAGCATCATAAATGTTCATCCCATTTCTGGTTTCCAGGTACAGCTTGTGATCAGGCAGCTCAAAAATATGAGCAACGAAATCATCACTTAGTGATTTATTGTCTCTCGGGTCGTGCTTAAAGATTTTGATATGTTGCCCATCGAAACGATTCAATCCGGAAAAAGTCCCGATCCAGATAAAACCTTTTGAATCTTTGAAGATCGTGTTTACCTGATTGTGCGAAAGCCCGTTAGAAAGATCTATGGCTGAAAACTGGATCTGCGTCTGCTGCGCCAGTGCTGCAGGCGAAAACAAAAAGGAGATCAGTAGAAATATGAGTTTCCTGACTAACATGGTCGATTCATTTACAAAGATCGACCATGGCTTCGTTAAATCATAACAAATCCTTTAAAGATCATGAAAATTCAGCCCCGGTACTTATTTTTTTCATTGCTTTTAGGATTAAGAGCAGCTCCTGGTCATGATTTAATTTTAACCAAAAGCATACAGTGTAATAACTATGTATTAACTCGTTGTAAACTATATCAATGACCCTGTTTGCACCCTGTTTAGACCCTGTTTGCACCTTGTTTACACATGGTTAAGTTCGGTACCAATCCTTACCCTGTCTCATCCATTAAAGCAATCCATTTTTTAACCACCTTTTGAAGATTTTCCTTATGTTTTTCCACTTCATCCATGGAATGAAATTTCGCATATGCTTTTCCTTTAGGCCCTGGCTCCAACACCCCTGTTTCGTCATTCAACAATTCGCCTTTGTGAAAGATCACTGCCACAAAATCTGTTACTCTCGGGTTAAAGGTGGCCATTGGTTCTTTGTAGTCGAAACTTGGACCGCCCCATTTTACATCTTCCTCCAGTTCTGGGCCGGCTGCACGGATTATTGCTATCACAGCTTCCATTTCTGCTTTTAAGGGATGCTTGAGTTTGTTAACAAACCCGTCAATTTTTACGTTTTTCATTTTAAGTTTTTTAATAGTTATACCTTAATGTCCATTCCGACAAACGATTATGGTACAAATATGAAATATCTTCCTTTCCTAAACCTCTACATTTGTTGAGGAAATGAAAATAATTTCACCAAGCCCCGATAGCTTTGGAGAAATAGGAGCAATAAGTAAAGAATTACTTTTTAACTGAGACGATTCGGCTTACCTGGGTTGGAGTAATGCCAAGGTATGAAGCAATGTGGTGTTTTTTAATACGTTTAGCCAGATGAGCGTATTTCTTAACGAAATCATCATAACGGTCTTTTGCTGTATATTGCCTGAACCCGATTTCCTCGGGCTCTTTTTCTACTATCCAATGCTGTTCCATATAATTGATATAAAACGTTGCGATATCCTGATATGTCCGGGTAAGTGCTTTAAATTTCTCAAAATCATATTCCCAGACTACTGAATCTTCTAATGCTTCGATAGTGGTTGCACTCGCTGTTTTGCTTAAAAGAGACGTTGTAGAAGCTGCAAAATAACCTTCGGAAAAAAAACGTTTGATATGAATATTCCCATTTTCAGCAGGAGCGTACTGAGAAAACAAGCCCCGAAAAACGAAAGCAACATTTCTTGCAACATCACCCGCCATAACCAAAAAACTGCCTTTTTTATATGCTTTGCGTTTCCCGATTTGCATCCAGGCCAGTTGTGCTTCAGCACTTAGCTGGTTATAACTATTTATTTTAAGAAAGAATTCTTCCATTTTGCTGAAAGTAGATAGCGAACCAAAGATAAGTCTTTTTCTGAAAGCGTCATTCTATCACTCACCCTGGTTGACCCGACTTCAATGGCAGCAAAATGAAAAAGCTGGACCCCCGCCCCAAGGTACTTTCAAACCCTACGCTGCCACCTTGCCGCTCTATAAATTCCTTGCACAACACCAGCCCTAAACCCACACCTCTTTCATTGTCTGTACCAAATTCCGGTTCAGACTTAATAGAAAAAATCATGTCCTTTTTATCCTGCGCAATACCATTCCCATTATCAGTGACGGTTATTTTACAATCGCCCAAAACGATCCGGGCATCGATGTTAACAAGCCCCCCATGTGAAGTAAATTTTACCGCATTACTGATCAGATTGCGTACCACCAGCTGAATCATATCCACATCAGCAATAACGATCAGTTGAGCCGGAATTTTATAGTTTAAGGATATACCTTTTTTCAATGCCTGCATTTTCTCCATTTCCAGTGTACCAAGTAACACGGAAAGGAGCTCTACTTCCACTAATCGTACTTGTGGGCCTTCCATTTGTGATTTTGACCAATTCAATAAGTTGGATAGCATTTCTACGGTATTATTGGTCGATTTGAGCAAGGCCTTTTCCAATGAAACGCGCTCTATGCCGTCCAGCTCGTTTCTATTCAGCAGTTCGAGGTAATCTTGTATGTTCATTAACGGAGTTCGCAGATCGTGGGAGATAATGGACATCAGTTTATTCTTTTCCATATTGCTTTGTTCCAACTGATCTTTTTGTAAAAGAATCTGCTCCTTGCTTTTTTCTACGGCTATTGCCTTCTGTTCGGCAGCTTTTCTCTCTTTATCATAGCTCCGCCTGATGAAATTGATAATGATGAAAATCGTCACAACCGGGATGGGAAATGCAGTAACACGGTCAACAAACTGTCCTTTGCCTGCAGTAAAAGGGTATCTTACCAGGGAAGGATAATAATACTCTACTATGTGCAGGATGACAAAACATAATAAATAAACAATCAGCCATTTCAAGTGCTGATTATAAGGTGAAATGGCAAATACCAATAACAGATAAGCGGGCCATATCAGGTCCGTAGAGCCATTGATGCCCGAATTAGTGAAATAATTGATTCCTAGAAGTATGACTCCTGTTAAACCGAATACCGTATTGTTGTGCGGTCTGCCATGAAACCTGGAATAATAGTACTGGTAAAAAAATATCAAGCCAAATATAAAAGCAGACAGAGAGCCGACGTAAAGGCCTGCATATAAGTTATAAGGAATATATGCAGCGACCAGAACTATTAAACCGATACTGATAGAATGAAATATCCGGCTTTCCAAAGGGAACTTTGACTCGTTGCCAGTTGGCTCAAACCAAAAAATATTTTTTCTTTTCAAAGCCTGGGCCCTGGGAATACTGAATTTGAATTTTGGCATGAATAAATTAAACAGCTTATATGGTCATTGTGCTTATTAAGATAGGAATAGCTAGTGAATTTAACACTATAATTCATCGATTAATTCATTGCGGTTTTTATTTCCCAATCGATCCGGACTGCAGCTTAATCTTTTCAGTTTTTAAGGTGCTGCCACTAACAGTCAGCCCGATTGCTCCGGCCTTTTTGGTCGACTGAACCAACACAACCAGCTTCCCGCTAAAAAGTTTCATGGTGGGCAATTCAAAACTTTCCAATGAAGTTGGGTCACCATTGCAGGCCGCTTTGTATACCCCCTCGCCGCTGACGCTAAATTTGAGTGGCAGCGCAGCCGTTGGACATGGATTTCCATCCTTATCCACAACTGAGACGGTAACAAAGGAGATGTCTTTACCATCAGCATTAATTTGCTGACGATCCGCTTCCAGAACAATTTTGTGGGGTTTACCTGCAGTCCGCACTTTTTCTTCTGCAACAGCGCGACCAGCGCTGTCATAAGCTGTCACGCTTAATGTTCCAGCTGCATATTTGACATCATCCCACATCAGCCTGTATCGGTTTTGAGGGGTGTCTTTATTTTTTTTCCGTACACCCCGACTCTTTCCGTTCAGGAATAACTCGGCACTTTCATAACTTGTATAGACGAAAACAGGTGTGGTTTGTCCTTCCCTACCCTCCCAGTTCCAATGGGGCAGGATATGGAGGGTAGGCTTTTCCTTATTCCAGCGACTGCGATACAGATAAAACCGGTCTTTAGCCAGACCTGCCAGGTCACAGATCCCAAAATAGGAACTTCGGGATGGCCAGTGTTGATCGTAGGGCGTAGGTTCTCCGAGGTAATCGAAACCGGTCCAGACAAACTCTCCGATTACCCATGGTTGATCATCCTGCAAGGCAAAATCATCATCAGGCAGGTTGGACCATGCGCAGCATTCCAGATCATACGATGAACACTGCAGGTCCGGGTACTGCTTGTCTTTACCCATGGCTACCGGAAATTTATAAATCCCTCTTGAACTTACAGTAGAAGCGGTCTCGGACCCCAGGATAAAGCCCTGCGGAAAAGCTTTATAGGCCTCAGGGTACAGATGAAGCCTATAGTTAAGACCAGGGACATCCAGCAAGGCGCCAAATCCCGATTGCATGGTGGCCTGTACCTGATCCATGCCAACAGTGACCGGCCTGGTCGGGTCTTCTCTGTGAAAGATATCCTGTAACCATTTGGCCCGTTTTACGCCTTCGGCACCCCGTTGATCCGGAACTTCATTTCCGGCACTCCACATGACAATACAGGGATGATTGCGGTTTGCCCGAACAAGGTTAACCACATCTTTTTCGGCATCTGTATCAAAATAGAGGTGGTAGCCATTTTCGACTTTTGGCTTCGCCCACTCATCGAAACTTTCTGCAAGGAACATCAGGCCCATCTCATCGCATAGTTCCAGCTGTTCCGGCGATGGCATATTATGTGAACTCCGGATCGCGTCGCAGCCCATATCTTTTAAGATGGTTAACTGCCGGCGAAGCGCGGCCGTATTGATCGCTGCCCCGAGCGGGCCAAGATCATGGTGCAAACAAACCCCTTTAAATTTACGTACCTGTCCGTTGAGGCTAAATCCTTTATTGGCCTCATAGCGGATCTCCCGTATGCCGAAGCGTGTTTTCACTTCGTCTTTCAGTACATTACCGGCATAAACTTTAGAAACAGCGGTATATAAATACGGCCTTTCAGGACTCCACAGTTTCGGATCTGCTACCGCGATATGCTGTTCAAATTCCTGACCGAATCGCTGATCTGTACGTCCTAAAGCAACCTCTTTACCCTGATTATCGAGTATTTGCGTCACCAAACGTAAGTTGTCACCAGTCACCCTGGTTTTGATATTTACTTTTGCGAATTTCGCGTCAACCACTGGAGTGGTGATGAAAATGCCCCATTGGTCAATGCTTTGCTCATCTTTTACGATTAGATGCACATTACGGTAAAGTCCGGCCCCGGGATACCAGCGCGAAGATTTTGGCCGGTTGGATAAATGTACAGCTAAAGTATTCATTTCACCAGGCAGCGCCTGTCCGGTCACATCCAGATAAAAGCTATTGTATCCATAATTCCATTGTCCAGCCAGCTTCCCATTGAGAAACACACGTGGTTCGCTCATCGCTCCATCGAATACCAGCAAAGTACGCTGACCTTTTTTTAAAGCAGGAATTTTTAAGGTCTTCCGGTACCAGCCTTCCCCGGTGTAAGGGAGTGCCCCGGTCCTACCCGTTTTTTCCGTAGCCTTTGTCTCGCCGTTTTGCGTGATGGCCACCACTTGCTTGTCAATTTCTTTGTCGAAAGGGCCCGAGATGGCCCAGTCGTGCGGAACACTTACGATTTTCCAGGCGCGGTCGTTGTATTCTTTTGCGAAGGCATGTTCATTTTTACCTTTGTAGAATTTCCAGTTGTCTGTCAGCGAAATCTCTATACGGTTTTGACCGTAAGCGGAGAGTATGACAAAAAAAGAGGCAATCAGGAGTTTCAACCGGGCTCCGTTAAAGGTATTTTTTATGAGGTTCATATGTGATTTAACCTATTGGTCTAATCCAACAAATAACTGATATTTCTAAACGTTTTCCAAATTGTGGCACCCGGCCTCTCCGGCAATTTCACATCGAAAGCGACAAAAGGGCCCACCTCAGCACAATTACAACAGGATAAGACTGAATTTAAACGAGATGAGCCCGATATACAACCGGGCTCATCTTTAAAACTACTATTTGATTTCGTTTAAACCTGGGCGTCCAGGTTCAACATTACGATATATCTATAAAGGGTCAAGGCCTTCAAAATTATATCATCATTTGAGACTAGTTGCCGGCCGGTGCTGCATAGCGGTCGAAGTGTTTAACTTGAAAACCTGATTTAATCAGCCCGGGAACAAACTGCTCTGATTTACCGACGATAACGATTCTGGCATTATCGTGATTGAAATATTTTTTGCTGACGCGAAGGATATCATCCGCAGTAACGGCATTCAGCTTCTGAAGATAAGTCCGGTAAAAATCTTTTGGCAGGTTATTGATCAGGATATTGCTGGCAAAACCCGCAGCACGGCCAGGATTTTCCAGACCCAGCGCAAAAGAGCCATTATATAAGTTTTTTGCATCCTCAAGTATCTGAGGACTAACTTTTTCGGTACGCATGATATTAATCTCCTTTAAAAATTCAACCACAGCGCTATCCACTTTTTCATTTCTTACCGAAGCCGAAGCACTGAAAGTCGATTGCAGACGTCCAGAGCCCGTTTTGGAATAAGCTCCGTAAGTAAAGCCATGTTTTTCCCGCAGGTTTCTAAAAAGTTTCGCATCCGCACCACCACCCAGAATTTGATTGGCCAGCAATACAGCATGGAAATCCGGACTACTCATTGGCAGATCTATAAGATTGGTAACCGTGATCTCCGACTGAACCGCATTTGGTACATTCACCACATCTACTTCTGTTTTAACGGGGTTACTGACTTTAGCCAAAACAGGAAAAGTGAGCACAGTACCCTTCCAGTCGCCAAATGCTTTTACAGCCAGCGCTTTGGCTGCTTCAGGCTTAATATCTCCAACAAAGGTCAGGTAACCTCTGGAAGGAGTAACATATCTTTTATATGCAGCCTTGACATCATCCAGCGTGATCCCATTGATACTTTGCTCGGTTGAAAATTCTCCGAAAGGATGGTTCAGCCCGAATAAAAGCGCATTAACCACACGTCCGGAAATAGCAGTAGCACTTCGCTCACTGGATTTTAAATTCGTGAGGCTTTGTGACTTTAGTTTATCAAATGAGGACTGAGGAAATGAAGGTTTCCTTAGGGCTTCGGCCATTAACAGAAATGCGTCACCAAAGTAACGGGTCAGCGCAGATGCTTGTCCCCCGCCCGCGGAAACGCCTACTTCTGCACCCATCTGATCAACGGCTTCATCAAACTGCGCCTTTGTTTTTGTAAGGGTACCCTCATTGAGCATACCGCCCAGTAACCCAATAACTCCGGCTTTTTCGCCTTCGGTGATCGGACCTGCGTCGATACTGTAACTCGCGGAAACCTTAGGTAATTTATGGTTTTCAACCACCAGAACAGTGATGCCGTTCGGTAATTTATAGATCACCGGATCAGCAAATGTAATGGTAGGTGCAGGCCCTGGTTTTGGTTTCTTGCTCCTGTCTAGTTTCTGTGCTGCTGCACCCTGAATGAACAAGGCAGCTATAACAAATATAAATATCTTCTTCATGTCTATTTCTTTGGCAGGTAATAAAGTACTACACGCTGATCCTTATTGAGGTATTTCCTGGCAACATCCCTGATTTCCTCAGGAGTGATTGATTTGATCAGCGTAAGCTGTTCATTCAGGTCATTCGTATTCTTATTGTGAAAAGTATAGCCATTGGCAAGATTTTCAGCCAGGCCGATCATTTTTGTATTCGCACTTACATAGGCATTCTCAAATTGGTTTTGCAGCTTTTTAAACTCAGAAGCACTGATCAGGTCAGTCTGCAAACGAACAACCTCAGCGTCTATGTCTGTCAAAAGATCATTTAATGGTGTATTGTTATTGGGTAATGCCAGGGTAATGTAGGCACCATAATCTTCCAGTGTATAATTAAATGCCGAGACCTGCAACGCAGTCTTTTTTTGATCCACCATTTTTGTGCTCAGCCTGGAGCTTCCTCCGCCAGACAAAATTGTACTGACCATTTCAAGTACTTTATTGTCACGGCTTTTCATTCCCGGAACGCGGTAGGCAGCAAATATTGCAGGAATTTGAATATTGGCATCATAAACGGTGTCCACAATTTGCCTGGCAACCGGTTTTAAGGTGAAAGTACCCTTAGCTACAGGTGCGCCTTTTGGCACTTCGTTAAAATATCTGGCGACCAGGGTTTTGGTTTTTTCGATGTCCAGGTCTCCGGCAATGGTCAGAACGGCGTTATTGGGCGCATAGTATTTTTTAAAGAAAGCAATGAATTCTTCGAGTTTTGCGGCATCCAGGTGCTCCATAGAGCCAATTGGCTGCCAGCTGTAGGGATGCCCTTCAAACAAATGGCTGAAGATGTTGTCAGCAAACTTACCATAGGGCTTGTTGTCAATACGCATGCGTTTTTCTTCCTTAACCACCTCGTTTTGAGTCTTAACACCTGCATTGTCAATTTTTGGGTGTAGCATCCGCTCACTTTCCAGCCATAGCCCGAGTTCCAGCTGATTTGAAGGGAAAACCTCGTAGTAAAAAGTTCTGTCCTGAGAAGTATTGGCATTGTTCTGTCCACCATTACTGCTAACGATCTTCATAAAGTCACCCCGCTTCATATTGTCACTTCCTTCGAACAAAAGGTGTTCAAAAAAATGGGCAAAGCCGGTTCTTTCCGGATTTTCATCTTTGGAACCCACATGATACATCACGGAGACCGCAACAACCGGAGCCGTCTTATCCTGATGAAGAATTACATGCAGGCCGTTATCCAGGTCATATTCGGTAAATTTAACCTGCTGCCCCTTGCTTGCAAGGAATATTCCCGAAAGCGCTAGTGTTATTAAAAATTTATATTTCATATTCAATTTTATGCAACTTCGCAAAAAAAGTCAGGACGGCATCCACCAGTCCTGAACTAATTATTAACTACCTATTTTCGTTTTCTTATGAATAGGATCTTTATTTCCCCATGAGGCTGCTAAGCCCGTTAAGGTGTCATGCATTGCTTTTGCATCAATGCGACACCGGGGATTATTTTACCGGAATAGAAAATTCCACTGTTTCCGGTGGAAGACATTGAGAATCATCGCAAACCATATATTCCAATGTACCCTTAACAGTAGCATTCGTACCCGTAAGTTTTACTTTTTGCTGGAAAATAACTGATTTTTCAAAATAGCTGACATTCATATCAAAAGACTTTTCGAATTTGACGATTGCTTTTGGTTCAATGGTTTTGCCAACTGGTTTGTAAGCTTTTGAAGCGGCGAACTGGAAACTTGTTTTTACAGGGCCACCATCAGCCATATTTTGTGAGTAAAGATGCCATCCATCCTCAATGGTCGCTTTGAGGTACAAGGTAGCTTCTGTTTTTGAATTTTTTTTGGCCGCATAACTCCACTTCACAGGCTTTAAAATCTGACTGCTTGCAGAAATGCTAAATAGCAACGCGACAGTAAATAAGAATAAGTTTTTCATCAGTATATATTTGACTTTTAATTGTTATGAAGCTATCATAAGCATATTTTTCACTAGCATCTATTTAATGTTTTGTGTTCAAGAGCTCGCAAGCTCGGTTCATTGCTGTTTGTAAGCGGTATGCTTATGATGGTTTCATTAGTTCGTTTTATTTAAACAAAACAACGATATATCATTTCTTATATCAAGGTTTTATATCATTTTCTATAAAATAATCAGTTTTTTTGGTTTTTGTTATCTTTTTATTCAGTTTTGAGTTTGTTTAACAAAAACAATTGATTAATTTTTCATTTCAGATTTTAAAATCGATTATTATGTCTACAGGTCTAGATCAAACTGATATCAGGATATTGCAGATCTTACAAAAAGATGCGGCACTAAGTAACGAAGCAATTGCTACCAAAGTGAATAAATCTATTGCTACGATCCACGCGCGGATAAAACGATTGAAAGAAAATGGGTATATTAAACGAATTGTCGCCATACTTGATAACCGCAAGATAGACAGAAGCCAGATCGCATTTTCACAAGTCTACTTGAAGTCTCATACTAAAGAGAGCTTAAAGGAATTCAAGGATGAAGTTTCAAAATTCGATGAAGTGATGGAATGCTTTCAAATGACCGGAACCTTCGATTTTATTCTCAGGATCGCCACACGGAACATGGATCATTACAATTTGTTTTACAACGAGAAACTGGCAACTCTATCCAATATCAGCACGATTCAGACCTCATTCGTGATGTCCGAGATCAAAAGTGATACCGCATATCCGATGTAAATCCCTTTTACATAAACATTCTTAATGGAGCAGGCCCTTGCCCAACCTAGACCTATGCCAGCAAAATTGATTTCTCAAAAAATTGTTTGTATTAAATCTAAATAAGAATACCTTTGCCGGCAGTTATAATCTTTATACAATTAATGATATGCCAGATTCCCGAAACCAATCTTCTTTATTAACAAATAAATATAAATTATTGCTGATTTTATCAGTCTTCCTGCTTATTATGGGCCCTATTGTCTCATTCGGACAAAACGCCCAGAGTTCAAAGGCTTCGTTATCAGGTACGGTCAATGATACAGAAGGCCAGCCGCTGAAATATGCAACTGTTGCTGTGAGCGGCGGTAAAAGGATTTCGACCGACAAGCTGGGCAGATTTTTGATCCAGGATCTCTCTGCCGGCGCTCATCGGATCAGTGTCAGCCTGGTCGGTTATCAGACCGCAACCAAAGAAGTAACCCTTACTGCTGATACCACCATTGAGGTTTCCTTTGTGCTCCAAACGGGGAATGCACTTTCTGAGGTCGTTGTTACGGCCGGTAGAAAACCAGAGAGTCTGAAAGATGTTCCTTCCTCAGTTACGATTCTTACCGCAGGGGATGTTAAGGAACAACTAAATGTTAATCCATCGGTTGCCGCCATCCTTGGAAATACTGTTCCCGGATTGGGAACCTCCAATAATAAGGCGACCAATTCCGGACAGACGCTGCGCGGCCGTCAGGTATTGGTACTGATTGATGGCATTCCCCAGTCTACGCCGCTTATGAACGGAAGTCGTGACATCCGGACACTTGATCCGGCGGCCATTGAACGCGTCGAAGTCATTAAGGGTGCAACTTCTATTTATGGTAATGGATCTGCAGGGGGGATCATCAACTTCATTACTAAAAAACCAACTGCAGATAGAACGTTCAGCGGCACGACCAGCATCGGGCTAAATGGCAACCTGGTAAATCCGTCAAACACGGGGGGATACCGGTTTTCACAGACTTTCTCGGGAACGCTAAATAAGTTTTCCTATGTCGTTAATGGCACTTACAACTATACCGGAGTACTAAAAGACGCTAAAGGAAATGTAAACGCCCAGGCTGATGGACTTGGGGAGAACTCACTTTATAATACCTTCGTTAAACTGGCTTACAAGCCCAATGAGCATAGCGAAATTATCGCTTCATATAACCTGTTCAGAAGCGTACAAAGCAGCGACTATATCAATATAACGGGTAAGTATGGCGAAAAGCCTGCTATCGGTCAAAAAGGTGATGACCGGGGAGAAGCTGCCGGGACACCCTATAACCACAACGCTCTGGTTTCCTATCATAATGACGCCCTGCCCTTGGCCAGCTCCATGGATGTTTCGGCTTATTACAATAGCTTTATTTCTATGAACAGGTATGTAGAGAAGGCAACAGCCTGGTATGGCCCCGGTCAGACGAAAATACAGTCGTTCAAAAAGGGTGTTCGCCTGACATTGAATACCCCATGGAAGATGGGTAACCTTGGCGATGGAGAACTGACTTACGGACTCGACCTGCTGAACGACAGAACCAATCAGGTTCTTACAGATGGCCGGGTATATATCCCGGACATGAACATGCTCAATCTTGCGCCGTATGCTCAGATGAAATTAGACCTAATGAGCAATTTTGTATTGAAAGCTGGGGTCCGTTATGAAAATGCCCGCGTTAAAGTGCAGGATTTCAAAACTATTGCTACCGGCCCGAACGACGAAGGCAGCATTGCCGTCAGCGGCGGTAAAATTCCTTATCACGCCACTACCTTTAACGCCGGGCTGCGATACAATAAGTATGACATCTTTAATCCGTTTGTGAGTTTTTCTCAGGGATTTGCGATCAACGAACTTGGCCGTATATTGAGAAGGGCGACCAGCAATACCCTGGAAAGCATTGCCACCGATCCTATTATTACCAATAATTATGAAGCGGGTTTCAGCAGCAGGCTCGGCATTGTCAATTTAACCGCAGCTTATTACATCAGCACATCAAAACTGGGTGCCAACCTGGTTGATATTGATGGCTATCTTGTACCTCAGCGCGAGCCGGAACGGATACATGGTTACGAGATTTCAGCAGATGTTTACTTTAACCCGACATGGACACTGGGGGGCAGTTATTCCTTTGTAGAAGGTAAAGCAGAGCAGGCAAGCGGTACGAAAGTATATATGAACGGATTGCGCATCGCACCGCCGAAAGCAACCGCTTACCTCGGCTACCGTCCTTTAAGCGCGCTTGATGTGAAACTATATTGGGTATATACCGAAGGCCGTGATCGTTTTGACGTTCGTGCTAATGGTTTGTATGCCAATAGCGAGGGTCCGGTGAAACCTGTGAGTCTTTTCAACCTCTCTGCCGGTTACAGGATTAACAGTAAGTGGTCGGCCGGACTTGGTATAGAGAACCTGCTGAATAGTTCTTACTATCCTGTAGTAAGCCAATACCGTGGTATTGACGCAGAGTATGTACGTGGCAATGGGGCGACAATGAGCTTAAATCTTTCTTATAACTTTTAATAATGCTGCGGAAAATATTTTTCTGGCTGCATAAATGGCTGGGCCTGATCACAGGCCTGGTCGTTTTGATTGTTGCGCTAACCGGTTGTATAAATGTATTTTCGGATGAACTGAAGGAATATTTTTATCATAACCGATATTATGTCGAACCAGAGACTAACCGTAATACTTTAAATTTCAGTGAAATGCGTGCTCAGGCGCAGAAGGCCCTCGGCCCCGGGATCAAGATCACACGCTGCGAGATCTATCCGGCTAAAGGCCATACCTGGATCTTCCGTGCTTCGCAGACGGATAAGAAAGGCATTGGGTACTGGAACTATTACAAATATTATTACAGGGTCTACATCAACCCTTACAATGGAAAAGTAGTACATGTGGAAGACACGCGAAACGAGTTCTTTCAACTGGTGCTAAGCCTCCATATGAACCTGCTGTTGGGTGATACGGTGGGTGGCATGGTGACGGGAATTTCGGCATTATGTTTTTTTGTTTTACTGCTGAGCGGCCTTATATTATGGTTTCCCCGGAAATGGAAAGCAAAAGCCTTCAAAAAAGGACTTGCATTTAAGCGCAGGGCCGGGATAAAACGGCTGCTCTATGATTTGCACAATGTATCCGGCTTTTACGTTCTGGTTCCTGCTACCCTGATTTGTGTAACAGGCCTGGTCTTCGCCTTTCCCTGGGCTGACCAGAGTGTTCAGTTCCTGGCTAATGGCGGAAAAAAAGTTGAAAAGCGGGTTATTCCCTTATCTACACCCAATGAGACTTACCATCCTCAGTCGACCGACAGTGCCATTACTCATCTTCTTCACGTGCATCCTCAAGCTGATGTTTTATCGATCCGCTTCAGGGAAAAAAACACAGATCCGATGGATGTTCAGGTACGGCTTGCCAAAAATCGCACACATGTGTTCGAATGGTATTATTTTGATCGTAACAATGGCAAACTGCTGATGCGGTATGGAGATAAAGACGTACAGGGAGGCGAAAAATTCAGAACGATGAACTATGATCTGCATACCGGAGCCTTTGCCGGGATCCCGACCAAACTGCTTGCTTTCTTTGTTTCATTGATCTGTGCGGCTATGCCGGTCACCGGATTTCTACTCTGGTACAACAAGGGAAAGAAAAAGAAAAATAAGAAACAGAGACGTAATCACTCATCCGTCGGGGGTCAGGACATAAAGAACCGCAATAAAAGTCTTTTAAATTAGCATCAGGCTTCACAACTGCCAGCTACCTGAGACCTATATTCCAGGTAGCTATAAGAGACAACCTCATAGGTGTTTACACCTTCCAGGTACGTTGCAGGTACCTGCTTGTGCTAAGCCTCAGTACTACCTGTAGTGGGGAATTTCCTGAAGATCAGACTGTAATTGAAACTTCAGGTATGCCAGTGGTGTTTGTCCGGTATAGGCTTTAAAATCTTTTAGAAAGTGGTTCGAATCGTAGTATCCGTTTGATATGGCGATTCGCATCAAATCAACCTTCTTACTTCCAACCAACTCAAGGTAGGCGTTAATAAAGCGCTGCAGCTGAATGTATTCTTTGGGCAAGAGTCCGATATGCTGTATAAAACTTCTTTCCAGCCACTTATAGTTTACGCCAGCATCATCGGTCACTTTTCGCACCGTGCTTTTCCCTTTTACTTTGTGGATATAATCCAATGTTTTATGTAAGATTTCAGGAGTGTTCATCTCCTTAAAAGAATGCTGAACGTAGGTTCCGACAAAAGCTATCTTTTCTTCGATGGAATTACACTGAAAAAATTCTACTATGTTGAAGTCATTGTTCTTAGCGATATTTTCAAACGGGCTAACCGGACGGTATCGGAAATATTGAGCGTCCAACCCAAACAGCTGATAGAAAGCACCTGGATGAAAACGAACTATAAAAACCTGCTCTATATGGTTATTGTATTTTACATAAACATTCTTAATGGAGCCGGCACTTGCCCATACCCCTTTAATTTCGAAGGCATCATTTTCCCCGGTTACCGTTATTTTGTCTTCGCAACTTTGTAAAAATACAAGCACGGGAAAGCCATCATTGAAAATAAGGTCTTTATTATTCTTTGGGTCTCTCGAGAAAACGTAAAATCCCTCAATAACAGGCTCAACCGCTTTTGAAGGACTTACTCTATATCCGTCCTCATTAAATTCTCCTAGCTGTATCTTTTTCAGATAATTTATTGGCATGTCACAAATTTACCGAAAATGTTAAGCGCCAGCGCATCATCCCATGTCTAATATTTACTATGAGTACAGTTTAAATACACCTAGCTTTGTACAGAACTGACGAAATTATTTTATGGTTGTAAAAACGGAAGAGGAACTGCAAGGTATGAAGCGGGTGAGCGAGGCTGTTGCGCTTACCTTGCGAAAAATGAGCGATTATACCGAGATCGGCATGTCCACGAAAGATATAGACGAATACGGCAGACAATTATTAGAGTCCCTTGGTGCAAAGTCTGCCCCCTTTGAAACGTATGATTTCCCCGGTTATAGCTGCATTAGCGTCAACAAAGAGTTTGCTCATGGCGTTCCTTCAAACAAAGTCAAGCTTAAAAATGGAGACCTCATTAACATTGATGTATCCGCAGAACTTGACGGCTTTTGGTCGGATAATGGATGCTCCTTTGTTGTTGGAGAAGATATTCAAGGGGTACAGCATTTGGTAGATACTTCAAAACAGATATTACTTGATGCGATTGCTCAAATTAGCGGGGGAATACGAATTGCTGATATTGGAAAACTGATAGAGAGCAGAGCCAAAAAAGCAGGTTATACAGTGATCCGCGATTTAGGTGGTCATGGGGTTGGACGAAGTTTACATGAAGCACCTGAGGCGATCATGAATTATTACGACCGTTATGATACCCTGCGGCGATTTAGAAAAGACTCTGTTGTTGCTATTGAAACATTTATCTCCACCAGGTCCACTTCCATTGAAACGGCCTCAGATGGCTGGGCTTTTACAGGTAGTAAAGGCGGATTTGTTGCCCAACATGAGCACACGATATTGATCACGTCCAACAAACCAATAATCCTGACCGCAGCGAATGGAATATAACCGATGGGTATATTCCTCCCGCTATTCGGGTGTGAAGAAAGGATGAAGGTGTGGTGAAAACAAAACAAAATCGTGTTAAGTTGTATTAGATCAATATGCTTCATACAAAATATCAGATCAAATTTTCGTTCATCCTGCTTCTCGCCGCTGTTTTTACCGCTCAATCGTGTAAAAAAAGTAAATCGGAGATTGGTCAGGAACTTTTTAAAGAGACCAGGAACAAAGTATTTAAAAAGGTGGAGAACGATGCTTTTGCCCGCGTGTTCCAACAAATGCTGAGCGACAAGAAATCCGGCCTTGGCAATCCAAAACTCATCACGGCCTTTTATGAAGGCAATGATTATGAGCCGGTATTGTTGATGCAGCACCTGCCTGATACGGGATTGAAAGCACTTGCAGATCGGTTGAACAAAGCAGGTATACACGGCCTTTCGCCCGAAATGTTCAATGCTGCATCTTTCAGCGGATTACTTGGAAAAATCTATGACAAGAAAGCCGTTAAAACTGTGGAAGAAGCTTATAAAGTGATCGCCGAACTTGAACTGACCGCTGCCAATTCGCTGATCGATTACAGCAATGCGCTGCAATTTGGTGTGATCAGTCCGAGGAAAATCTATGCACAATACTATACAAAAACCAAGCGGCCCGACAGTGCAGCCATGGTATCGTTGTTTGCCATCAAAGACCTCAAAGTTTATCTGGACAGTATTCAGCCAAAAAGTAAGTCTTACCTGACTTTGCAAAAAGCATTGGCAGAAGGCCTGACCGCGCCGGGCATGACTAAACAGGAAACCGTCCGTGTTCTGCAGGTGAACCTGGAACGGCTAAGATGGAAAAACAGAAATAATGATCAGAAACTGGTTTTGGTCAACATTCCTGATTATAGGCTCGATGTGATTGAAAACGGTAAGTCGGTACTGAACATGAAGGTCTGTGTAGGAGAAGGAAGAGAGGTGAAGGCGACGGATCTGAGGGAATATGACGAGAACGACTTAAAAAAGGACAGGCCTTTCAACCGGGAAACACCTCAACTCGGGAGTATGATCCATAGTGTACAGGTGAACCCGGTCTGGAATATACCGGAAAGCATCGCTACTAAGGAAATCACCAAATATGCCGCTGAGGACCGGTATTACCTGGCCAATAACAATATTGATGTATACCTGGATGGTAAGCTGGTAGAAGATCCGGAAACCATAGACTGGAGTTCTCCAGATGCAGGCAAGGCCTACACTTTTAAACAGCGGCCAGGCGATGAAAATGCGCTGGGCAAGATCAAGTTCCTATTTAACAATGAAAGTTCGGTCTATCTGCATGATACGCCGGCAAAGGAGGCATTTAAACAACCCGTAAGAGCGATTAGCCATGGTTGTGTCCGGGTGGAAAAACCGCTCGAGTTGGCCCGTCAGCTTTTTGGAGAAGGTGATAAGTTGGAGCTCATCAAAAAGGAAATGGCGCTAACCGGTACACCAAAGGCCAGGGATATTGCATTGCCGGAAAAGGTGGCGGTATACCTGACTTATTTTACCTGTTGGGCAGATGAACAGGGTGCATTACAGTTCAGAAAGGACATTTATGGACAGGATGTTGTGCTGTATTCCTATCTGGAAAAGATAAAGGGAGGATAACCCCCTTATATATCTAAAGAACTCGGAGCTTCAGCAACAGCTTGCTGCGCAAGATCTCCTGCTTCTGTGCTGTGAGCTAATGCGGCCGCCATGTGTTCATCCAGATATCTGGAGTTGTAATCCTGCGTACTTGAATTGATGAACAGGACTGTTTTGCCCCCTATGGTATTGATGACCTTATCGGCGAGCTCGGGCGCCACCGCAGGGCATCCCTGGCTACGTCCCAACCTGCCCAGTGCATTTATAGTACCCTGACTCACATAATCCGCTCCATGGACGACAATAGATCTTTTACGTGCATTATCGTTGAAACCATCGTCCATACCGTCCAGTTTCAGTGACCGCCCATGCTGTCCGTTGTAAATTTCCCCGGTCAGATAAAAACCGATACTACTCTGGAAGGAATCATTAGTGTTAGAGAACCTTATCGCTTTATCCCCCCCGCTACGTTGTCCGTGGGCTACCCAGGTGTTTAGCAGCAATTCTTTTTTATCAAGATCAACGATCCATAAACGTTTTTTTGTACTGTTCATGTCCATATCTGCGATAGTCAGCACAGATTTTTCCGCATTGACCTTACCGGAATTCTTCAGGTTAAGAAAGCCCGTTACTGCTTTTTCAAAAACATCCATGCTCAGGCCGCTCTGCGCCAGATGGGCACTGTCATAAATTTTTTTGAGATAATTGTTATATAATGTGGTTTCTGATAAAATCACCGTTTGCTTCGTATTTTTTGTGGCCGCCGACCGGCTCATCATATTAGGCGCCCAGCCGATTATGGTAAAGGCAAATGAAACTAAGATTAATCCTGCTATTCCTAAAATGTATCTTCTCATCCTATTTGGTTAAAGCGTTCCGCTATGAATAATTACGTTAATTTATTGGGTTTAGTATCTCCTCACCCATCTTTGTTTAACTGTTTGAATTAAAACTTCTACAAAGATAACCAAACACAGCCGGTTAAAAAGCTCATTTCTAATCTATTACTTAAAAATGACTTAAAAGATGTGGATTTCGGCTTAATTCTCCATTGGCGGAAGCTAAATCACTGGCTCTCTCAAAATTGTCCTAAGCTTATCAGGCGAAGTTTTGCGGAAGTCACTCAAATAAATTTCATGATGCAAGCCATCTCTGCCAAAACCATGTGCATCAATAAATTGCTTTAAAATCACAAGAGTCTCATATTCCCGATCAAACGGCCCGATATGCAACATTTGCACAACTTTTTTAGCTGGTAAAGCGAATGCCTCGACCTTCCGCAAATGCGAGATGTTCTTTTTACACATCAAATCCTGCTTGACCGCTTCAAAAATCGTATGATCCACAAATTCCGGTAACCTTAGCAAAAGCCGGTAATTCCACTCAGACCTTGGTATTTTGCCAGGAGCTTCTTCCATCGAAATCTGACTGTACTTACTTTCATCAAAACTCCACAACGCTTCCAGTTTGGGTACCACAAAATCCTGACGTCCCGCTTTACAGCGAAACTTAATGCCATAGGCAACCGGATATAGTGACTGTAAATGTTCTGCGAACGATGGGCCTGAAGGATCACCCTTGCCTGCAATCGAAAGATATTGCGCCGCCTCGACCTCTAAAATTTCCGGTTCCGCCTTAGCAGCGTAATAGGATTTGTGTTGTTTTGTTAAATCTAGTTTATACATCTCAGAGAAATTACGGCGTTAAAATAAGGTTCCTTACTGACAACCCTATGTCAGCATGATTTCCAGGCTGCAAAAAAAACTGTTAGTTCTCAAACGGGAGTTCCTTGTACCGGGCATTGTCAGGTTGGAGGTTGCCGCACCGTAAAAATTCCAGAAGCACATTCAGTTGCGTAAATAAATACCAAAAAACTTACCCTGACGCCCGACACAAGATTACCACTTTCCCGGAAATCCGTTTCTACCGAGGAAAAATAAGCCGCAATCCCAGTGCAAAATTCCGGTACCCGTCTTTTACCGATAATCGATTATTCGCTGTCTTCGTTTTTAATTCCTTTAAGCAGCGCGTAGACCGCCATGGCATAATGAAAATGAGGCATATACCAAAAAGGGGGAAGACCGGGCTTTCCGGAACTCCCGCTTTTTGCGGTAAACGCTGAATCACACTTAAGACTTATCTTGCCAGTGCATATTTAAATAGCATGCACGCTTCGAATCACTCAAAAGTGAGGGGTTTTGACTTAGGCGCTTCGGGTCAAATGGTATAAAATCCTGCCCCAGGCATACCCGCTGCGGAAAATCCGGATTCGACAACGCAAATTTTCCAATAGCAAAGTAGTCAGCAAGGTCATGATCGAGCAGGGATTGCGAGAGCTTTACATCATGTAACCTGCCATTTGCAATAACAGGACAAGCTAAGATTTCCCTGGCCAAACCTGTGAGGCTGGAACCATCTTCATATTGGCACTCATTTTCCCAGCCAAAATGTTCGGCCGCCACATGCAGATAACTGATATCCCAGTCACGGATGTGATTTAAAATTGCCTTTGCCATCTCAGTTCCATTCTCCCAGCGATAACTAAGATTGTTCACTTTTCCTTCCGATATTCGAAGCCCTATGATAAAACCTTCAGGGACCTTCTTTTTTATCGTGCTTAAAATTTCAAAGATAATTCGTAAACGATTTTCTACATTTCCACCGTATTCATCAGTCCGGGTGTTCAGGTACGGAGTGATAAACTGGTCGAGCAGGTAACCATTGGCAGCATGCAACTCAATGCCATCAAAACCAGCGTCGTGAGCTTTCTCTGCCGCGTTACTAAATCCCCTTATCACCTCATCAATATCCTTCCTGGTCAATTCCTCCGGGGCGGGAAAAAGGCCCGCTCCACCCCCGTAATTGGCCATCTTTTCTCCTTTGGGCATAATTCGTGACGGCGCCTTGGTCCGGTCATAGACCTGAGAAATGGCTCCGGCATGCATTAATTGAGCTATGAAAATGCTTGGAGATTGATGCACGCTACCAGTGATTTCCTTCCAGGCCAGCAAATGTTCATCATTTGTTAAGCCAGGCTGATTGGGATATGCCTTAGAATATAAATCGTCTGTATAAATTCCTTCTGTGATGATTCCGGCAAAACCTCCCTGAGCAAAAGCAGTATAATATTCAAGCATTTCCAAAGTGGGTACTCCCGAAGGAGTAGCACTCACCCGGGTCATCGGAGCAACCAGAAACCTGTTCCCGAATTTCCTGCCCTTAATAAAAGTTGTATCAAATAAACTCTTCATGTGATATGGTTTTAAGTCCGGGACAAACCTATTACCATAGCGCCTAAAAAAACTTAAACTACTTTATGATTTACATTTTTTTAAGCATCTGACTGAAGTACTCCGGAGTGATTCCCAGGAAACCGGCGATGCGTTTGTTTGACAGGCGATTTTGCAATTGCGGAAATTTTTGGTTAAACAGTCTATACTTTTCTTCCGCATTTGTAGAAAGCTGCTGTAAAAGTCGGTCCTGTAAAGCGATAGCCATATTTCCATTGAGAATTCGGAAAAAGCGCTCAAATACTGGCTGGTCTTTGAATAGTTTTTCCAAATTGTCCCTGGTGATTTGCAAAAGAATTGAATCTTCCAGGGCCTCTATTTCCATTTGCGAAGCTTTTCCTGTCTCATAACTTTTAAAGTCTCCAACCCACCAGTCTTCATGGGGAAAATACAAAATGTGCTTCCTCCCTGAATCATCTATAACTGACGTTTGAAAAAGGCCTTTAACTATATAGGATTCCGCTCTCGACAGCTGCAGCGGTCTTAGCAACCAGGATTTGCGGGAGATGTGCTTAAAGCTAAAATAGGTCAAAACATGTTCCAGCTCATCATCGGCGACAGGTATGGTTTTCTGAAGGTGCCGTTTAAACTGGTCCAAATCATCTAAATTAATATCCGTCATGATATCGATTTCTAAACTGGTAAGTTAAACAAGTTTGAAATGGTACAAATATATCGGTTATTTTTTAAGGCGTGAATAAGGGCTGAATCCGCTAAATGTGTTCTGCAGCAGTTCTGCGAAACTCAGTCGGACTCATACTCGCATGTTTTTTAAACTGCCGGCTAAGGTGACTCTCGTCGGAATAGCCAAACTCCTGTGCAATTTCGTTCAGGGTCAGTCGGGTTTGAACGAGGCGCTGCTGCACAAGTTTCAGCCTGTAGCGCCCTATATAATCCCTCAGGCTTTCACCTGTTAGCTTGCGAAAATACTCTCCCATATAGTTTATAGAAAGATTAAAGCGGTCTGCCAGGCATTCGATACGTAACTTCTCAGGCAAGCCGATATATAGATGGATGTGATCCAGGATCCGGTCTATAAGCGGCCCGCTATGGACTTCCTTCTGCCTGGAGAATCGGGATGCCGTAACATTGCGAACCAATATATTGAGCATCACCCCCAGCATCTGCTGCAGATTATCTTGATGATAGATCCCTTTGCAATTGAATTCCAGCTGGATATTGTCAAACAGGTTGGAAAGCATCTTTGCGTCTGCGTCGCTCCTGATCACAAATTTTGAAAGCCGGTTCTGATGAGAAACGATCTCCTCCAGGTTTTTGAGCCAACCTGCTATTCGGCTTTGCTGGACATCGTCCTTACATTGCATTAAAAATTGAGTGGAAAAGCGGATAGAACAAAACCGGGTGGGCGTGGTTTCAAAAAATCCCCGGCAATCGGAAGGGGTAAACATAAAGATATCACCTTTTTGATAGGGCAACAGATTATTGTTAACGTGGCGTGTACCTGTTCCTTCTTTTACCTGTACTAACTCGAAAAAATGGTAGACGAGTGGCTGTTCGAACCAGTGTTGGAGATCCGAAACCTGTACCTCTAAGGGCAAATATAAAACCTTGCTTTTCATACCTCCAAAATTACAGGAATTACCTCGTTTTATTCCTAACATCACACCCTGATGTGGGCTACTTTTGAATGAAAAAACAAAATTATGACTTACATCCCAAATCTCCTTTTATCGCCCTATTCCAGTAATACGCTGCAACTTGAAAACAGGGTCGTCATGGCGCCAATGAACCGGAGACGAGCTCCGGCAGGAATTCTGCATTCATCTGCTGAAATATATTACCGTCAGAGAGCTTCGACCGGACTTATCATTACCGATAATACCGCAATTACAGCTAATGGCATCGGATACTTAAATACACCCGGAATTTATAATGATGTGCAGATTGCTGCCTGGAAAAAAATCACGAAGGCTGTTCATGAGGAAGGGGGAAAAATATTTATCCAGCTGGTTCACGCCGGGCGCATCGGACAAATGCTCAACAATGAAAACAACATGCCTCTCGTCGCCCCCTCTCCCTTAAAAGCAGAAGGAACTGTTCGCACCTTAGATGGATACCTGCCCATGTCTGAACCGCTTGCATTAAGCACAAAGGAAGTGCGTCAGATTATCGAACAACATGTTAAAGCAGCGGTTAACGCAATGGAGGCCGGTTTTGATGGTATTGAAATTCATGGAGCGCATGGCTATCTTGCGGAACAATTTCTTCACCCCATAACTAATCCGCGGACAGATCAATACGGTGGAAGCATAGAGAACCGTTCCCGCTTTCTGCTGGAAATAATGACAGCAGTAAGTGATGCGATAGGCAAGGAAAAAACCGGTGTACGATTGTCCCCCTTTGCTACAGATAATGATCTTCCAGTTTACGAAGAGGAAGAGGATACTCATTTGTATCTTGCTAAAGAACTCGACAGGCTCGGAATACTTTATCTTCATCTTTCAGACTTGTCGCCCAAAGGTGGTAATCCGATACCAAAGCCATTTATTCGCCAAATTCGCGAGGTTTTTAATGGAATTTTGATTGCCGCCGGAAACTATACCGCAAAAACAGCCACCGATGTCATAAAAGATGGTCTGGTAGACCTCGTAGCATTCGGCCGACCTTTCATTGCAAATCCGGACCTGATCGAGCGCTTTAAAATGGCTTATCCTCTTTCAGAAGGAGATCCCTCTACTTATTATCAGGGTGGGGATGAGGGATATATCGACTATCCTGTTTTTAAGTCAGAATCTACCGTTTCCATTAATGCTTCGGGAGCTCATGACTGGGGTTAAAGAAAAACAAAGCCGGATTATTGTCAAATGGATACGATAAAATTAAAGCGACAAATAAGAATTACTTTGTACTTATTCAACTTTCTCGTAAATATATAGTTCGTGAATTTCCTCTGTATAGCCTTCATCTGTTAATGGTCCCTGGGACATGCCAAGAAGAATTTGTGTGCCTCGATTGTTCAAGACAACAAGATCATCATTTGTAGGGTCGATCGAAAGACCTTCTATTTCTCCCGTACGCCGAAAATCGGACATTTCACGGAAAAGCGTCAGGCGACCCGCTATGGCTCCCGCAGCAATCTTACCTGGCGTTTTTACCGGTTTATGATCAACCAGAGCAAATTGTTCGCCATCTTTTAACCCGGTATAGGAAACCTGACTGATATCTGCAATATAAATATTATCTGCAATCTTGTAGGTCGCCTCTCCATCATCGGCGGCAAAAAGCATCTTTCCATCTGCAATGAATATACCCTGGCACCAAAAAGGCGCAGGACGGCATTGCATTTTCGTGTAATACTTTCCCGTTTCAAGGCTATAGCCATATACATAACGGCTATCGACCCAATCGGACATCCAAACCATATTTTTTTCCCGGTCAATGGCAATCCCGGATACTTCAACCTGCCCTGAACCTGGTTCCCAGTTGAAATCTCGTTTCCATTTTAAGGTCTTTGCATCATAGACAGAAACAGCAATGTTTTGACCGCGGCCATACTCAAACTTCTCCACACCACAATAGATTTCACCGTTAAAGATGCCGATATCACCAAAATGGTTCGCAATTTCCGGATGCTGAAATGGCTGGAGATTCTTCATCACCATGTTACCTTCCTTATCATATTTGTAAAGCGCCTTCGTATCTGACACATAATAATACTCCTTATCGATTGCAATTCCCTGTCGCCCCAATACGGGTATCACCTTCTTTAAACGATACGATCTACCCAGATGTTGGGCGTTTGCTGCTATTCCTACGACTATCGCAACAAATAAAAGAAGTATTTTTTTCATTGGAACATAAATTTGTTTTTCAACGGTAATGAAACTATCATAAGCATATTTTTCTTGAACTTTCATCGTTTTTATTTGAATTCAAGAACTCGCAAAGCTCGGTTCATAGGGATCAATGCCAACAGCAGGAAATCTATGTTATTAGAATTTAATTAGTCAGAATTCCACTACTAAACTGTCTATAGAAACACCCATAGAGCTAGAAAAATCACCGGCACTAACACGTTTCTTATTATAATAGGTATACAGCAACCAGGCGAGCTGTTTTTGATGGAATATAGAATTAGTTACCTTCCTCAATTCCCAGCTGTGCTAAGATATCATCAAGATCCTTCCATATAACTACACCCGTATCTAAAAATTCGTGAAAATTTAGCATCACTATGATCCTAAAGTTGGAACTATCGAACAATTTGTGTGGGATATTATTAAAAATCATAGTGACCATTTCTTCAACGTTCATTTTCGAATCCATTGGAACCGGAACTATTGCAGCAATAGTATCTTGAGCAATTGTTTTTCCAACCAAATAATTATATTTCCTTAATCTTTCACCTGCCTCTATTTCCGTCATAATAAGTAAAATTAAAACAAAATTTAAAGTTGCTCATCTAGTGCGTCTTTGGCTACTTATTGAGCATTTTACATTAAAACATTTCGTAGATAATACCATATGAATATAGCATTAAATTAACAGTAAGCAGTATATATCTGTTCTGATTGAAAAGAAGTTAAATTTCTAATATATTGGTAGTTTATAGTAAAGCTAGCGCTTTGGCTGGTGCAACCACCATGAAACACAATAGATTTTATTCTGGAAAAATGTAAGGTTCCTTTCGAGTATCTCTAGTAGATGCTCCGTTTTATAACTACGACTAAACATCACTACTAGAGATGGCTCTCTCAGAATTGCCATATGATAGTCACAGATGTCCCTTAGTTTAGAGTTCAATGGTATTATTCTTATTTTTGGCGTTTAAATAAGAACAAGGGGGTGATAAATGCCAGTTAAGATTCCGAATAATCTGCCAGCGATTGAGCTTTTAAAGAAGGAAAATATATTTGTTATGAGTGATCTGAGAGCAGATACTCAAGATATTCGCCCGATGCGTGTGCTTATCCTTAACCTGATGCCTCTTAAAATATCTGCTGAAACGGATTTTGTTCGTTTATTATCCAACAATCCCCTACAGGTTGAAGTAGAATTTTTAAGACTCGATTCCCACACTTCTAAAAATATATCTGAAGAACATCTGGAAATGTTCTATAAAGGTTTTGGCGAAATAAAGGAAAACTTCTATGACGGTTTGATCATTACCGGCGCTCCTGTAGAAATGCTGGAGTTCGAGGAAGTAAGCTATTGGAAGGAGATCACGCAAATCTTCGACTGGGCCAGAAAACACGTTACCTCAACGCTCTATATTTGCTGGGCGTCTCAGGCTGCGCTCTATCACTTTTATGGGGTAGAAAAAAAGCTATTAAACGAAAAATTATCCGGGGTTTTCAAGCATACTGCCACTGAAAAGGGGCACTCCTTATTAAGAGGCTTTGACGACGAATTCTTTATTCCTCATAGCAGGCATACCACAATATTGAAATCGGATTTGGCTGATAAGGAAGATCTTCGTATCCTGTCAGAATCTTCGGATGCAGGAATAGCCATTGTATTTTCCCGAGGCGGGCGTGAATTTTATCTCACTGGTCACTCAGAATACGCTCCACTAACCCTTCACGAGGAATATGTCAGAGACCGGAAGAAAGGTCTTGATGTACCTGTACCGAAAAACTATTACCGGGACAAT
>CAMLDJ010000026.1 GCA_946478755.1 uncultured Pedobacter sp.
TAGAGGTTCATGCAATCCCTTTACCAACTTATTGTTTGGAGAATCACTAAGGAGAAAAAAAACTAATCCGGAAAATATATTTTTGTAGAAATAACAGTTGTTAACCCGGACAAAAAATATCCGTTTAAGGAACCGATCTGCACAACAACTTTTTGTTCTTTTCAAACCTCAACTCTGAGGGGACAGTTTGCAGTGGCGAACGGGGGTCATTTTAATTGGTATATCCAGCATTTGAACAAATCGTTTTTCTTTGCGAAAGCTTGGAAAAAGCGGATAAAATTGTACTTAAAGAACAGATTTTAGAGCATGTGGCTAGTGAACCTGCAACGATTGACGATCCTACAAAATGGCAACAAGAACAACGTGAAGATCGTAATCTTCCATTTGTTGCTGACGAAGCATAAATAATGCCCTGTTGGTCTTTATGGGACGACTAACAAAAAACTAAAACAAATTCAAAATGAAATCACTATCTAAATATCTTCACGAAGCTTTAGACGTTAAAACCGAGAATAACAATAAAGCACTTGCTCAAAGAAACCGGGAATTAAGTGGTATCACAGCAAATAACAGAGCTAGCCGATATTGCATTCAAATTATTATTCAAGGTGATAAAGAACTTTTACTTGAACACGAAACATACAATAAGTTCTCTAAGACAACCAATCTATGGAGGAAAGACCCAGCAGATGCAAATATACCGGTGCAAGGTCATTATCATATATACGCAAGCAACTCTAAAAAGGAAATCTATGCTGTAAATATGGATGGTACTGCACATCATCGAAAAAACAAAGGTTTTGAAGTTCCGAAAAAGGAAGCCGTGGAGTTAAGGAAATTGGGAGTCTCAATACCACCGAATAGAATTATCGAATGCGTCGAATTACTTCTTAATGAAGATTTGCAAAATACAAGCTATTCCTTTACGCTAACAATAGAAGGAGATTAAGGTTATATAGGAAATACTCTACTAGCCAATTTTTTGATTGAAAGCTACCTAGTAGAGAACTTTGAATATTCCCTACTAGTTATAAAATTGATTGAGGTTATGCGCATGCGACTAAAACGCACTAAAGAGCAAAATTTTTCTCTGAAAGTCGTGGATCAATCTCCATCATTTCCCCTTTAGGTTCGCTAGACGCGTCAAATCGTACATAAAATCCGTCGACAAGAGCAAGGAAGGCCACCCTTTATGGGGCAAAGACTTTTTAAGAGGTTTTTGTCCCCATTTTTTTATTGTAATTCATTGGTTTTCAGATAAATAAGTTCTGACGCTTCATTCATCTTTGTGGTTCGACATCCCCCTCAGAAAAGGTTAATTTCTCTGGAAACAACATCCCACTAGGTATCTTTTACCCTCTACGCCTGCTTTTTCGTATAATTTGTCTAGGTGCTCCAGGTTTTCGAATGCTTGTTGTGCAATCGGCTTAATATCTAAAATAACTGCATTTTGTGCCGTCATGTGATTTAATTGGCCTTCCAGTCGTGTGATTTTTTCTTTACACTGTTCTTTAATGACTCTGTAATCAGATGGTTCAATGTCATTATTTAGCATCAACTCTCTGGGATTTTGCGATTCCCGCTGAATCCTCCACTCCATCACTTTATAGCTATATGAGCAGGGTGGTAACATCAGGTTGCCACCTTTTATTTTTTATATCTTTATAGATCGTTATGGGAAGAACAAGGGCTAAATATTTTGAAATAGACAACATACAGAAAGTAGTGGATTTTGGTACGTATGCATTGATGATGTATTATACTAAGCAGCTAAATTCGACAAAAGCAAAGCTGTTATTTGATGCGACTTTAAGCGAATGGGCATATAGAGTTAATTATGACCTACCCGAGGGTGGTTTGGATGGGGACGATGATCTGGAAGCGCATTTCGTCCCTGCAGAAATCCAAGAGGCAATTGCTTTTATTGATGATGAGTTGATTCCTGCTTTGAATAACGAGCAGGAGGACTTATTGGTAAAGTATGGCGGTGAAGATCATTTTCTTGAGTTATTTAATGCTAGTCCAGATTATTTGGAACTCCTTGGGCTCAATGATAACGAGTTATATGCTGACATGCCTGATTACATTGCTTCATTTTTAGGGCGTTTGAAAGAAGTATTCGAATATGCATTATCAGTAAATAAGCCATATATAATCTATGTACATTAGCGAGTAATCCTGTTGTCTTCCTGTAAATATCGGAATCAGGCGAGCCGATTGGAGTTATAATGAAGCAATCTTCTAATTTTTCCTCTGTTTCAACTTTCGGTTGTATCTGTCTCTGTAATATTAAACCACCATTTCAGGAAAATAGAGCAATAACTATATGTATTAATTTGTGGGTGGTTTTTTATTGATACGAGCTACAGCAATTGTGGTTAACGCACCAATGATTGCTAGGATTATTGGTGTCATAGCTTCGATTATTTTTGTGGCGTTCATAGTCTATGTTATAGTATTAAATATCAATTCTTTTACACCAAATCGGTGTGTGTGTTATTGTTATATTGTTAGTTCAAATTTAACTTGTTCCTCTCAATTCCGTCTAGTATTATAGTCCTAAATGTCGCTAACCATTTCACAATCTTAACGTCAGATTATCGGAAATGAATTGCTGACTTGATGATGTAAAATTACCAGCTTCAATAAGGTATGTCAATATGTACTCTTGATAACTACATTAAGTTTTGCACTTGTTTAAGTTTTTTATCGATTAACCCAATATCATCGTCAATTTGTGGTCAAACAATAGTTGGTTTTTACGATGTAAAGGTATTAGTCAATATAGAGCCTGTCAATCGTAAATAATTACGATTGTTTATGTGGTGAAATTTTCGTAAGGAACCTTAATACGGTACAGAAAGAGCTAATAGAGAAACTATGTAAATCATCGTCTTAAATGAAATATGCCTTATCATTGGATGCTAAACCTCTCCCATTTGGTAAATACCAGTAATTCTGTTTTGCCTTTGTTTCTGCGCAAGTGAACCAATATTTTTTTATTCTGGGCGATTGAATGTTTTGCAGAGTAATCCTTTATGAAGACTTCCCATACACCAATATCGTTCAGCTCACAATGCTTTCTCAATTATTCCTGTTGGCTTCGAACATTATCTTTTCCTTAAGTATCCTTAGGCTATTTCGACCAACATTGGGGTAATTTTGCCTACTTTTAATTGCTGTTTTAAACTGAAATTTGTTGTAAGATAGGTTTCAGTAGGCTTGATTTAATTTAAGTTAATCCAATCAAAAGAACAATTAAACATAGTGAAATGATTTCAACAGATAATGGCATTCAGATGCCCGCGCTTGGGTTTGGGACCCTTATTCCCGATGCTGCTACGACAATAAGTGCTACCAGGCATGCGCTGGAAGCTGGATTCCGACATTTCGATTGCGCCGAACGTTATCGCAACGAGCGCGAGGTGGGCGAAGCATTGAAGGCGGGCCTTGCCGCTGGTGGTATTGCCCGCGAAGAGCTATTTGTGACATCGAAGTTGTGGAACACCAATCATCGGCCAGAACGCATTGAAGCTGCGTTCGAAGCGAGTTTAAAGAACCTTCAGCTCGATTACCTGGACCTCTATCTCATTCACACGCCTTTCGCCTTTCGACCCGGAACCGAGCAGGATCCAAGGGATGAGAATGGGAATGTCATTTACGACCAAAGCGTGAGTTTACTCGATACCTGGAAGGGGATGGAATGTCTGGTAGACCAGGGTAGATGTAGAGCCATTGGACTCTCTGACGTGAGTTTAAAAGAATTGTTGCCGATTTACGAGGCGGCGAGGATTAAGCCGGCCGCAGTACAGGTTGAATCGCACCCATATCTGCCGGAAACTGAGCTTTTGGAATTCTGCAAAGAGAAAAGCATTGTGTTTTTGGCTTTCGCACCACTTGGCCATGGTATAAGGCCTGGGCTCCTCGAAGATCCCGTTGTTTTGGCGATTGCTGCTCGGGTTGGAAAAACACCAGCACAGGTGTTGTTGGCTTGGGCAGTTCAGCGTGGGACGGCTTTGCTTACCACACCTAAAACTGCAACCCGCGCTAAAGAAAATTTCGATATTTCTTTTTTACCGGAAGATGCATTTGACGAAATTAACGGCATTCAGACCAGACAGAGATTTAATGAAGTGGTGAGGACGGGTATTCCTGGTTTCATCGCAAAAGGCAGTTAGGCAATCAGATCAATCCATCGAAGAAGAAAAAGTATGCTAACTGATATAATCGACAAAAACCTGAGGATAATTTTTTGTGGGATTAATCCTGGCCTAAAATCGGCATGGGAGGGGCATCATTTTTCTGGACGGAGCAACCGTTTCTGGAAGGCCCTTCACCAGGCTGGCTTTACGCCTTACGAAATCCAACCGATAAGCGATACAAGTATCCTCGGTTTTGGTTACGGGCTAACTACGGCTGTAAATAGGGCAACAGCCCGGGCGGACGAACTTTCTAAAGCAGAGTTTGCGAGTGCTATCGAAACCTTTAAGATTAAAATGTTTCATTACCAGCCACAATATATTGCCTTCCTTGGAAAAGCAGCATACATGGCCTTTTCTGGAAAGAAACAGCTATCATGGGGTTATCAAGTAGAAAAATTCTGTGGGGCTTCTGTCTGGATACTGCCTAACCCAAGTGGGTTAAACCGTGGATTCACGTTTAATGACCTTGTAAACCATTATGCTGAACTTTGTACCAACTATAAGTTTTAGCCAGCACAGATACAAGAAGAATGACCAGAGTAATACCAAATAGCACTAGGCCAAAAAGCATAAATACCGCGCGGTTAGTGAGCAATTGACTTTGTTGGCTGAGGTTCTGCCATATGGTCGAATATGCCAACGCTGATGCCTGATCAGCAGTAAAACCTTTTGAAATATATAACCCGCGATAAAAATTCAAGCGGTCTGCCATATTCTGATTTTCAGGCGTCAAATAGCCAAGGAAGCCCTCCTTAAACTTCTGGTTAAAGTAAAGTTGCAGATTATAAAAGCCGGCAAATGAATTTAGAGTTGCCGTAAAACGGGTGCAGGCAGCAATTAGCAACCCAGTTGCACCGCTATCAGAGGGCGCTGAGGAGAGAATATAGATCATTAATGGAACAAACAATAACCCTGAAGCAGTCCCTTGTATAAATATTGGAACAAGCAGGTCTGCAAAAGAAAGATCGGGTGTGAGGAAAAGAGAAATCCAGATATTAACGGCACCCATCACGCCAAATCCAATGACAAAAAGTGGTATTAGCTTAATTTTTTTAGCAAGTAATAGCCGGATGGAAATAACAAGCATCCCCACCATGCCAATTATGTTGCACAATCCCAGTTCCATTACCTCTAACGTACTCCATTTAAGTACCCCGCCTGCATAGTTATAAATCAGGTTAACACTGTCCTTACTTCCATAATAAATTGCCAAAAGACAAACCCCGATCACAAAACTGTGCGATCTGAATGCCTTGAGGTGTACGACTGGCCTTTTAAGGATATGCTGCCTGTATAAAAACATCGAGGCCCCGCTTACAGCAGCCAGAGTGCTGTAACAGATACGTCCATCAGCGAACCAGTAATATTTCGATCCATAGATGATGGTGTATGCCAGCGCCAGTGCAGTACAGGCGAAGATAACCATTCCACTCCAATCAATCTGATATAATGGATAAGGCTTATGTACAGATGACCGTTTCAACATCAATAAGGTAATCGCCACTGTCAGCAATTGGAAAAATATCAGGTAGTAATAGCTTATTTTCCAGTCGGCAGATTCTACCACGATGCCCGCAACCAAACCGATGAGTACCGTATTGCTTAATATTGTTCCGTAAAATATCGCAGGGGCAATAGTCTTTGCGTGGTCTGCGGGCAACCTTGTAAAGATCAATAGCAGTGTAAACACCAGCACATTCCCCGTTAAGATGCCCTGAAAAAATCTGATCACTAAAAATAGGTTGATATCCTTACAATAGATGCAAAGTACATTCAACAATATTGCCATCATCAGGCTCAGTAATAAATAACTGCGGGTTTGAAAATACCTGAAAAAACGGAATTGTAAAGGGATCACCGTAATGATACCCGAATAGGTACACATTACTGCAAACGAAATATCTTCGGGCTGGGCACCAAGGTAACTAACCATATAGTTCTGGGTGAGTACAAACATGCCTAGCTGCGATAGCGATGTCAGTAATAGAAGGAACATTGCAATGTGCACGCCCCAATGCCAACCTGTTATCCAATCCTTAAAATAAATTGTTTTCATGATTGAGGTGTTTTTTTAACAGCAACATTTACGTTCATACCAGCAATCACCTTATTTTTCTCTCCATCTTCAAATTCTATTTTCACAGGTATCCGTTGGATAATTTTGACGAAATTTCCTGTGGAATTGTCGGGGGGTAAAAGTGAGAAACGTGAGCCGGTAGAACCCGCAATAGCTATGATCCGACCTTTAAACACCTTGCCCTCTATCGCATCCACCCTGATCTCCACTGGCTGCCCAATATACATCCCGCTAATCTGTGTTTCTTTATAGTTCGCTGTGATCCATTTTTCCCTTTCGTTTATAATGCTCACCAGTGGCTGCCCACTTTGTATTTGCTGACCTTCCATAATATTTTTGCGTCCAAGCCTGCCACTATAGGGGGCACGGATAACCGTATAAGACAGGTTAAGCTTCGCGAGTTCCAGTGCAGCCTGCTTTCGTTTAATATCGGCCTGCAGTAGGGCAAAATGAGTTTTTAGCTCTGCAATCCGTGCCTTGCTGGTCTTAAGTCCATTTTTTGCTCCGCTATAATCACTTGCTGCTACATCGTAATGTGCTTTAACCTGTTCTAGATCAGCACCGGTGGCAGCTTCTTCTCTTACCAGATTCATATATCGCTCAATGTCCTGCTCTTGTTGCACATATCTCGCTTTTGCGCCTTTGATCTGATCTTGATTGACGCGTGTACCTGTTTCTGCAGAGCTGACGCCTGCACTAAGTACGGTAAGCTGGGCCTGTGCATCCTCCATTGCTGCCTCGGCAACCTGGAGTTGGGCACGATACTCCCTGTCATCCAACACAACTAAGGTATCACCTTGGTTCACTACCTGATGGTCTTTAAAACGTACCTGCTGAATATAACCTCCTGCCCGAGCCGAAACCGGATTGATATAGGATTCTATCTGTGCATCGTTAGTTTCTTCATAATCATGGCTGTATTTCCAATATTGGAAAAAATATATTGCACCGGCAAGCACAAGCACTGTCCCAACAATCGTGATTACAATGTTTCCAGGATGTGTTTTATGATTCTCTTTTTTCATTTTTTTAATGGTTTGTTTTATAAATTCCCGCTGGTATAGAGGATATGATAATAAATAGCGAGTGCATCAGTTTGAGCCCTCACGAGATTGAACCTCGATTCCTGATAGAGATTATCTGCATCCAGCAGATCTGTTAGCAGCGATAACTGGTTTAGATATTTAATATTTACGATTCGGTAATTTACCTGTGCCTGTGTTACTGAGTGTTCATTCACCGAAATTCGCCTAAGTGCTTCTACATACCTGATGTAATAAGCCCTCATCTCTGTGCGTACCTGATCACTATAGGCCTCCTGCTGCAGTTCAAGTTCTTTTACCCTCGTTTTACCAGCAGCCACCTTGCTTTTGGTGTGGTATACCGATGAGATGCTGTACTGTACCTTTAGGCCAACAAAACCGATGGAATAAGCCTGGTCAACTGGGGGGAAGAAAAGATAATTTGGGTAATTTAATCCGTAAGCGCCATAAATCCCAAGGCTGGGCAAATTACCGCTTTGTATTCCCTTCAACTTTGCTTTCTGCAGTTCAATGCTTTCAGCTGCTTTTTGTACGGAATAGGAAGAACGTGCTCCAAAACTGATAAGCGGCAGTAGTGAAGCAATTTCGGGTTTACGCATCCCGGCCGAATCAGCAGGCGCTATCACTACTGAATCTGGAACATTTATTAAAATATCCAGGTTCTGGTTGGCGATTGAGATATCGTTTTCATTCTGCTCGAGGGAAAGCTCAACGTTTGATAAAGCCACTTCTGCACGCAGCACATCACTTTTGGTTACCTTCTTGTTTTTGTACAACGAATTGATGTTGTTTATCCTTGTCTGCGCTCTTTTGAGCTGGTCGCGGATGAACTTTTGTAAGTCGCTAAGCTTTAGCAAATCCAGATACTGCGTTGCCGTTTGCAAGGCGATGTTTGCTGACTGTTCGCTCGTGTTTAGCTTGGCAAGGTTGAGACGTGAATCTCCCTCGCCCTCCAACGCTCGCTGCTTCCCGCCACTATAGAGATTAAACAAGGCGTCCACAGTTAGAGCAGCATTATTGGGACTTGGTTTCCTTGGTCCGGTTGTGGGGTGGCTTAGGCCTTGCGTAAAAAGGGTCAGTCCAGAGAAACGTTGATAAGAACCACTGGCATTAATCGTTGGCAATTTATTATGGTAGGCATCTTTACGGTCTTCGTCCGTAGCATTCTGCCCGATATTGGCTGCCAACACCCATTTGTTCTGATTTTTTGCAAACTGTACGGCTTCGTCGAGGCTAAGCTTGTAACTACTTGTTGTCAGCGCCTGGGCACTTGTATGTATTGGATTTGATAAAAAAATAGTTAGCGATAAAATAGCAACTATTAAAAACGGTGTTTTCCCGTCACCAGCATATTTGAACATGGCTCATTGTCTTTTGATTAGACAAAATTCCTTTAAAATGTAGGGTTAAATTGGATCAGATTGCGCCAATGTTAGTCGAAATGACCTAATGTATCGGTTAAAAAGAATTCAATCGAACTTTTTTCTGTATTCGATGGGTGACATGCCCGAATTTGCACGGAAGAACTTGCCAAAAACAGAATGTTCTGAAAAGTTAAGCATACCGCTGATCTGGGATACCGTAAGGGCTTTGTTCTGCAACAAAACTTTAGCCTCGAGCATAACCGTATCATTGATCCATTTACTTGCAGATTTTCCAGTGTACTTTTTAATGGCTGCTGAAAGTGATTTGGGCAGCACATAAAGTTGACGGGCATAAAAATCGATCTTACGTTCGCTCATATAGTGTTTACTCAGCAGTTGCCTGAATTTTGTAAACAGGGGGTGGCTCTTTGTGCTGGATGCTGCCTCAGGGGCGTGTTGTCTGTAATATCCATCGATTTCATACACCAGCGCAAAAATATAGCTCCTAATAAGGTTCTCTTGATGAAAGCCGCTTGTCGATTGTGTGAGTTGGATCAGTTCAAATATCTTGTTGATCTTCACAAAATAAGCTTCTTTTAGCGGCAATACGATGAGGTCGCCATTGGCAAAAAAGTCATACTTGAAAAGAAAAAAGAGGTCAGCATAGTGTTCCATTAAAAACGTATCCTTAAAAAATATAACATCCATTTTTAGTAGGTCGCTGCGTTTGGAGAAATATCGGATAACAGAAGGCCCAAGGGTGACTACCGCTGGTGCATCCACATCCCAAGAGGAAAGCCCAACATTGAGCCTTACGCCGCCCTCTTTAATGTAAGCGATGGCATAACTTTCGGCCCTATACGGTTCTTCATGGTAGGGATGGTCACCAGAGCCTATGAACAGATATTCACGGTTATTGTCCGGGACAGAGAAAAGTTTGCTGTGTCTCGAAAGCGAAAAGGTCTTCATGTTATCCATTGATACAAAAATACAAAATAGAGTCGCTTTGAAAGAACTTGTATAATGGGTAGAAGTACATAAAGTAGAACCCTATAACATTTTGTATCGATCACTGAGGCAGAAGAAGCAAAGTATAGATATATCCGCTTGAAAAAATCAAGTTTTTCAGGTATATTAGGGAGAATCAGACTTGCGAATTCGGATCAATCAATACCGGAAGTTTCCCTATGGAATGGAAGAGAAAACGGGCCTAGTTTTTATGAAATCGAGAATTAGTTTAGGAATCGTGTTTTCAGACAGTGGAGCAACGAGCGATGCAGACATGGCCCACACCATTACCACACCTTAATCATTTAATGGTTATCCATGAGTTTATTTTAAGAACCTGTTTATCAGCGTTTCCCTAAAAAGCTTATAAGGGTTTGAGGGGGTAAGTTTGAATGGAAAAGGGTAATAACCCCAATTGTTTTTTAAAATCAATGCCAGGGCCTCTGTCTTCTTGGCGCCGGTTACTTCAAGGATTTCTTTAAATTCATTCAGGAAAATGGTCCTTCCTCCCCGCTGGTTCAGTTTATTTTGGATGATTTCTTCCAGAGCTGTATTGATGGGATAATTGGACAGGGAATCAAAAGATTGCAGGCCGCAACAAAGGAGCATTCCAAATCCATTTTTTCTACAATGACCGATCAGCTGTTCAATCCCTCTATGCAATCTCGCATCCATTATGGCATCGAGATTTCCCTTTGTCTCGGCAAGAAAATATCTACCATTATCCAGAAGTACCGCAAAGTCGGGCGTATAAAAATATTCCTTTTGGTTTTTACAATAGCTTATAGTAATGGGTTGTTCTATATAATAAAGAACATTATCGGCAGACTCGAGTCTTTTTATAAAATCCAGCTCCACACCTGACTCGTATTGTATGTTCCTTTTTGTTTTATGACTATAAAAAATTCCAGATTGATATCTGGGGTCTGCTTTTACCGTACGTTTGGGTTCCTGCCCCTCAAACTCTTCTATTTTACAGATTTTGACCTCATCAAACCAAACCACATGGGAGTTAAGGAAATCGGCGAAACGTTTATTTTTGCCAAAACTTTTCCTTTCAAATTGCTGCCGTTCTCTAAATTCACGTTTGAGCAGGTCTTTATGGGATTTGCAATATTCCATCATTTCTCCGAGCTTTCCCTTAAACGGCGAACATAGACAGACCAACAGTTTGACCATTCTCATCGTTGGCAATTCACTCATCTCAAAGAGACACAGCCGTACTATGGTCTTTGCCATATCATCCTTTTCCGTCGGAAAAGCATAACTGTTAATAATCGATTTCATATTTGCAATCCGATCGGAAACTACTGGTCCCCTCATCTTTTTTAGTGCCTTGATGCCAATCTGCCGAACCCTTTCAGTGCTTATCTTTAGTTCAGATGCCAACACTGTTTCAATGTCAGGGAGCGGCTCTTCCCAATCGTACAACCTAGAAATCACACAGATCTCCCTACGGGTAAAGTTCCTGCTTTTCAACAGGCGGTCATCACTCAGGCACAGAGAGAAAATATTCAGAATTTTAAGCCCTATTGCGGTCATTCTCACTGAAAGTTTATCTTATTAAAGGTATTGAACACAGTATCACACAGTCATGCGATCTATGCAAATATAAAAGCATATTTGGAGGTTGATAGTTTTACTTGGCAAACATTATAATCATTTTATCAAGAATTTTCGTAAACTCCCTATTTCAATCAGTTCGCAAATAAAAGGGGTCGATAGGTGTTTTTTATCGATCTTCAAAATATCATTTATAAAATCTTTGCATGATTAAGTTGTCATGAAGCACCTCATTAAAAAATGCTGTTACTGGTGAAGTTATTTATACGCCACCGGATGATTATGATACAATCCTTGCGTTAATGAAAAACTTAGAGTATATCATACATATTTTTATCTTTAACCCGGCAAGAACCTCATAGCCGTTACAAATGCAAGCAACGATGAACGAAATTCTCAAATTGGAAGAAAAAATGGTCGATGCCATTGTCAGCGGCAATGTCGGGGTACTCGACCAATTGTTGCATGATGAGCTGGTATTTGTGAATCACCTGGGCATGATCATTTCCAAAAAAGATGATCTTGCCCCACACATCAGCGGTGACCTAAAGATTGCCGCGATAGAAATTTCAGATCAACAGATCAGGCATTTCGGAGATACGGTGGTAGTAAGCATATCCAAAAAGATTAAAGGCAGTTATCTCAAGCAAGAATTTGAAAGCCTCTTGAAGTTTACACGGGTTTGGAAGTTGTTTAACCAGCAGTGGAAAGTGATTGCGGCAAGCAGCGTACCGGTACAACTCTAGTTTTTGATGTTTTGCGGAAGTAGCAAGATTTTATTTCACTAAAACCGCACCACATCCGTATCAGGAGGTAGCTGGCCCAGTAGTCTGGTCATGGTCATAGCCTGGCCTTTATGGTGAAAGCCGTTTGTAACTTGGGCAACGGTGTGTATTTCAGTGGAAGTTTCACCGAAATGCCCAGTTCACTCGGAAATTGATTGGCAATCTACTTAAAATGGTTTTTGCGTATATTTGAGTTTACAAGCAAGCCTAAGTCCATTCTAAACAAAGTATGCGGACTATTATTTATGAACAGGTTTATTTGTTTATCTCAAATAAGCAAATCAGGAAATTGATATGAAACTCTCTTCAAAAGCGGAAAACATCTTGGGTCAGATCAATAGTAAAACTAAGCTGGGTGACTTACGGAAAATTGCTAAGGACATCAAAAAGGATCACGAACTGGCTATGGAACTATGGTCAACCCGACAATTTTTGCCCCGCCAATTGGCCATCTTGATTATGGACAATAAGCTTCTTTCACAAGATTTGATTAATAAGCTTGACAAGGACATGCAGAATCACCCATTTGATGAGCGAAATCAATTGATAGACTGGTTGATGGCAAACCAACTAGCTAAAGACAAGAAAACTATAACGCTGATAGAATCGTGGAAAAATAGCCCTTCTTGTCTTCAAAGACGAACTTTTTGGTATTACCAGGCTCGTTTGCGTTGGCTAGGAAAAACACCTCCTCCAAATACTGAAGAATTGCTATCGGCCATTGAAAAACAAATAGAAAACGAAGAACCTGAAGTACAATGGGCAATGAATTTCACCGCAGGCTGGATTGGCATTTTCGATAACAAGTACCGAACACGCTGTATTGAAGTTGGGAGAAAAACGGGTCTTTATAAAGGTGAAATGGTTTCAAAAGGGTGTACTCCTAATTATTTGCCAGAGTTCATTGCGATTGAAATCAACAAAAGAAGTTTATAATTCAGTGTCAGATGTTAATGGGAATTTTCATTTTTAACCTGTTATCACAAATCGTTGAATAATGGAACTCTATCGTTATGACTAAGCCGTGACCGCCACGCGGCTGATGTATCCTTACATTTGGTTATAATCATATAGTCAATGAAGAAAATAGGATTTTTATCGTTCGGACATTGGTCTGACCATCCTTCGTACCAGACGCGTAACGCAGGCGACACCTTGCTGCAATCGATAGACCTGGCTGTTGCCGCAGAAGAGATAGGTTTGGATGGTGCCTATTTTAGGGTGCATCATTTTGCGCAGCAGTTGGCATCACCATTTCCACTACTTTCGGCTATTGGGGCAAAAACCAACAAGATAGAGATCGGGACAGGTGTAATCGATATGCGCTATGAAAATCCGCTATATATGGTGGAAGATGCCGGTGCCGCGGACCTGATTTCTGATGGCCGCTTGCAACTTGGGATCAGCCGGGGTTCGCCCGAGCAGGTCGTCGAAGGCTGGCGTTATTTCGGTTATCAACCTGAACAGGGAGAAACCGACGCCGATATGGGCCGAAAAAAAGCCCTGGATTTTTTGGATCGCTTAAAGGGCAGTGGATTTGCGCAGCCAAATCCCAATCCCATGTTCCCGAACCCGCCGGGTCTGTTACGTTTGGAGCCCTATTCGGATGGACTACGAGAACGTATCTGGTGGGGAGCTGCCTCTAATGCAACTGCAGTCTGGGCTGCCGAGAACGGCATGAACCTTCAAAGTTCAACGTTGAAATTTGACGAAAGTGGTAAACCTTTCCATATTCAGCAGGCGGAGCAGATCAGGCTGTATAAGGAAGCCTGGAAGAAAGCTGGGCATCAGCGCGAACCAAGGGTTTCCGTAAGCCGTTCGATCTTTGCGCTGGTTAACGAGCAGGACAGATATTATTTCGGGCAGCAGGGAAAAGGCTCAGATAGTTTCGGTTATATTGAAGCTGATAAACGAGCTGTCTTTGGTAAGAGCTATGCTGCCGAACCGGATCAGTTAATCAGGGAATTAGCCGAGGACGAAGCGATACAGGAAGCGGATACGCTGTTGCTGACCATACCGAATACGTTGGGCGTTAATTATAATATCCATGTGCTATCTGCTATCTTGGAACATGTCGCCCCCGCACTAGGTTGGCGGTGATGGAAATACTATTTTTTTTCTTTCAATGCGTCTTCTATTCGCAGGCTTTCTTTATGAATAGCATTTAGCAACTCGGTAATAAATTCAGGGGAGAGGTCTTCTTTTTTGCCAGCTGTTATCCCTTTATCAATTACCTGTTGAAAACGTGCAGCTTGGAGAGAAGGGATGTTGTTTTTTGCTTTATAAATCCCTATTTCCTTTACTACACGTTCTCGTGCTCCAAGTATCTCAATCAATTTTTTATCAAGAGAATCAATTTTTTTGCGGGCTAGTTCGAGGGTCGGGTCGACAGTTTTAGGTTGACCCGATTGTGCAAAAAGGTAACTTGTCATGATCATCGTCATTAAAAAAGTAAAAATAAATAAGCGATTGGTTTTGTTTTTCATATTGAAGTTTTTATCTATTGTAACGAAAATTTTTTTGGAAATTGTATAGTTAATCGAGTTCTTCTCAATAAAACTAAGGTAGGGGTACCACGTGTTCTTTAACTCTCAGTTGTATGAAATCTCTCTCGTTCTTCACAACCCGTTACATCAGTGTAAAGTCCGATTGAAATCATTTTCGTGGACTAATGTAGTTATGATGTTAATAGGGTTTCCAGGTTATCAAACTCATCTATTTTTCTCTTTTAAGTCCCTGGGAAGGTCGCCACTGATTATTGTTTCTTTTGAAGTTCGATCATTTTGACAGCCATTCGTTTCCCCATTTCATTTGCAGAGGGTCCATCAAAATGTGTTCGATCTCCTTTGTTAACAAGGCCTTCCGAAGAAGCAACTGCTGTAGCTTTTACAGTGTTGGGTAGCTTGACAAGTTCCTGATTGATGTATTGATAATTTTCTCTGTACCTGCCAAGTTCGCCCACAACAACAGGAAGGTTAGGGTTTCCGGTAAGGTTTCTTATTCTTTCAATCAGCTCAGCCAATTGAGTCAAGTATATTTTTGATTTTTCTAAATTACTATTTGCCTCTCCCTGATGCCAAATCACCCCTTTGATTACGCCCGATTTCATAGCCTCTTTTATGCGGATAATGGCATCATCATAGGGATGTGTATTCGTTGCCTTGTCGTAACCTCCTGGCACCCAACTCTCAATTGCTGTTCCCCCTACGGCGCAAGGAATTAATCCAATCTTATTTGTAGAATTCGCTTCAGCCATTTGAATTCCAAACATCATCCCCGGTCCTACACCGGCCACTTTAGGCTTGTCAAAATGAAGGGGATTCTTAGCAATTACCCATAGATTTTGTTGATTGAGCATATAAAGATTATGATGCCCCTGCGCCTTAAACTCGTCAGTGATGACTCCTCTGCCAGCCATATTGGATTGACCAATTAAGATGTACAGGTCAAAATCGGGATCCGGTTTTTCCTGGGCTGAGGTAAAAAGACACGAAAAAATTAAGGATAAAATCAAACAGGATCTTGTAAGCATGTACAGTAATAATTAAATTTCTGATCAATAATCGACCAAATATATAATTAAAATCCCTTGTTCAAAGTATACCTATGAGTTGGAAATAAGTGTTGTTCTTGCAAAATTTTTCACCTAGTCATGCTGGATCTGGGCAATCCTGCACTAGCCATGAAGATCGCACAAAAAGGCTTGGAGATATTTGAAAAAGAGACCAGTAATTCTTAGTACACTTTCGAACATTTCCTTTCTGAAAGCAGCCGCGGAGCAGGTTGGCATCAATTCTCAGGACTTTCCACCCCAGTGCTGAGCTGGTTCAATGCGGGTTATCAACAAGGAACCGTAACTGCAGGCTTTGAGATCTGGCAATACCGGGGCCGCTTTAACCAGGATTATTCAGCGCACGAGAGGGATTTAAGCTTTGACAAATCGACAACTCCGCATCCCCGTAGTTTGAACATATGTCTTAATCCTGAAAATAGCTATAAAGCCTCATTTTCAGGAAAGCCCTTGAAAATACTGCAACCGCATGCAGGATTGATCTGCATCACATTGCCGGCCAGCAACCTAAGCGGAAACTGGTTGTCCGTGTGAAATCTAATTGAGTTGAGAATTTAGGCAGAACTATTTCTTCACTGCATAACCCATATATAAAATATTCATGTCGTTGCTTTCTACCAAAAGAAATTTCTCTCCAAGTTCAGCAAAGGTCCATGTTCCTTTTGCTCTTTTTCGCAAATAGCCTAACATTGTGGGGATGGAGACGCTCGGAGATGAACCTTTGTGTTCTTTCCAGTCTAAATTATTTTCAGCCAGTAAGGTTTTCAACTCTTTGGGCTTAATAAACATATCCCAGTTGTGTAGGTTTGGAGGCATAAAAGCCCAGCGTTTCCATTCCTGCCAAATCTTAATGGCTACCAATTTGCTAACAAAAGTTCGGTTTAGCGTATCATAAAAGAATAATCCATTGGGTTTTAGTACCCTCGATATTTCCGAAATTACTTTAGGTAAATCCATAACATGCTCCAGTACATCACAACACACCACACAATCGAAGGATTGATCGGGGTAAGGCAAATTCTCTGCAAAACCCGGATCGTATTTGATGTTTAAGCCACTTTGTTTAGCATGATTTATGGCTGTATCCCTTGAGTTTTCAGAAGGTTCTATGCCTGTTGTTTCAAAGCCTAATTTGCATATTTCTTCTGTAAGAATTCCTCCGCCTGAGCCAACTTCCAAAGCAGTTTTCCCCGCCGGGTTTATATTTAGCTTTGCAAGTATTTTGTTTAAATAGCCAACGCGACAAGGGTTAACGCTGGTTTTTAAAAGGTTCAGTACGGTGTCAGGCTTCCACCAGATATCGCCATCGGCATTGTAAAGGTCGTTGTCTATTTTTTCATAAACTTGAGTTGAGATCTTTTCCATTTAATTTGGTTTATAGTTGAATGTCTGATTTGATGATACGAGAAACAGATTGAGTGTTTAGCCAAGCCGCAAATAAGCGCTTCTTGTATATACATTGAAACTGGTTCTTTAAATCACTAAAATGATTTAAAATACTAAAAGAGGGTTATTTGGTTTATCTAATATACGAAATAATTTAACTGTCAGCCAATTAGCTAATGGAAAATGAAAAGGCTTCGTATTGCAACGGGTGGGTGTTTAGGGACAGGTCTTATAAAAGCCGGGTATTTTAAAAAAAAATGATAAATTTATCTATATTGATTCATAGAGCGCTCGGCAACCTATTTATATGTAATATCAATTTTATGATGAAGCCACATATTTTATTGTTCCTTTTATTCACTTCTTTCGCCGGATACGCCCAGCAAACAATTAATAACTATAAGTATGTCCTGGTGCCAGAACAATTCAGCTTCCTGAAACAGGATAACCAATATAATTTAAATGCGCTGACAAAACTACTTCTGGAAGAAAAGGGTTTTAGTGTTTATTTTGAGCATTCCGAATTACCGCAGGAAATTGCCGGCAATAAATGCAGCGCAATGCACGTTGAGGTACTGCAAAAAAAATCTATGTTTGTGACCAATCTTACTCTGCTGTTAAAGGATTGTCAGGGTAATATTATTTTCAAAAGCAAGGAAGGTAAAAGCAGGGAAAAAGAGTTTAATGTTGCTTATAATCTTGCCCTTAGAGATGCCTTTGCCTCATTGGATGAAGTTCAGTATACTTATAAGAGGACAGAAAATGCACAAAGTAAGCAAGCGGCTGCTGCGGCTGCCATTCCCGAGAGCCAGCCAGCTGCAAAGGTTAGCCCTGTAGAAAAAGAGCAGTCTGCCGGAACATTGTATGCCCAGCCAACTGCTACTGGGTACCAGCTGATAGATACTGCACCGAAAATCATCCTGACCCTGTTTAAAACGTCTGTCCCGGACTATTTTATTGCTGATAACGGGACAGTTCATGGAATGGTGCTGAAAAAGGAAGGAGATTGGTTCTTCGAATATTACAGGAATGGCCAGCTTGTTTCTGAGAAACTACAAATTAAATTTTAGCTGTGTGGCCTGGGTTACCAGTCGGATCAATGATAAGGAGTTAGGAATTGCTGAATAGAGCGAAAAAAAAAAGCATCCTTGGCGGATGCTTTTTTAAAAATACACAAAGCTTAGCTGAGCTTAACTTTTGTTGCATTTAATCCTTTTTTACCATTTTCAACCTCGTAGGTTACACGGTCATTTTCTCTGACCTTATCAATAAGTCCCGTTACGTGGACAAAGATCTCCGGTTCACCATTTTCTGGTACTATGAATCCAAATCCTTTTGATTCATTAAAAAATTTTACTGTTCCTTCTGGCATTGCAATGTTAATTTAAATTAGGTGTTGGGGTTAATTTTTTTGTATAAACAATACTGCAATATAATTGTTTTTGGGCTTTGAAAACAAATTGTCCCTTAATAATTTACGTTTAATTAGATTTATGCCTTTGAGCGTGTGAACTTTAATTATTTTCCATCCATTGCTTTCCGGCTGTAAATCTGGAAATCATCATCGACGCCACTGTGTCTCCGGTAGCATTTAATAGGGTGGCCATCGGATCAACCAAGGTTCCGATGATCATTGCAGGTGGCAGCGCCTCAACCGGTAGACCATAAGCCGAAATAAATAACAACTCGCCAACGTATCCTCCATTCGGTATGCCGCCTTCCACAATACTCACCAATACGGTCATACCCAATGCCAGAAGGATTGCATCTGCGGTGTCGAGACTTTTTCCAAAAAGGGCAAATACTACTGCAATTTTGACGATCGAAGAAATGCTGGAACCGTCCTTATGCAAGGTTGCACCAAGCGGAATCGTTACATTGGCAATATAATCGGGAATACCAATTTTTTTTGCTGCATCAAGATTGGATGGAATAACTGCGATACTGCTGCAGGTGCCGACAGCAGTTGCGGATGGGATGAGGTTATTTTTCCAGTACCGTCGTATGCCCCGGACGCCACCGGCAACGAATGCATATAAGCTAAAAATAGCGATGAAGTAAAAGGCGCCAAAACTGTAATATAGACCCAATGATTTTGCATACGTACTAAACAGCTGAGGACCAAATACACCCACCTGATAGGCAAAATAAGCGCCAAGCCCTATCGGACCAATTTTCATGATCAGGGTAAATACCCCTTTAAAAATAGCATTGCCCGAATTCAGAAATGCAGCAAATTGTGCGCCTTCTTTCCCTGTTTTAAGGGTTGCAAAACCAATGATTACGGAGAAAACAATCATGGCAAGCATGTGTTGCCTTGAAAGCAGGTCGTAAAATTCTGTAGTTGTAAAAAGACCGGTAAGCTGATCAGCAAAAGGTTTTTTGTCGACAGGCTCCGTAAAGCCCACAGTTACCAGTGACTCGTGTACCGGAAAGAGCCGAACTGCAAGCATGGTTAAAATAGCAGAGATCAATACCGTAGAAAGGAACACGATCGAGGTGATCCACATCATTTTGCTCAGCTTGTCCGAAGGTTTAATATTAGCAAGCGCTGACGATATGGCAAAGAATACCAGGGGAATTACGGCGGTAAATAACAGATTTAAAAAGATGTCGCCAATAGGTTTTAAAACCTCAACTTTTTCGCCGAAAACGAGGCCTGCCACACTTCCGGCAGCGATGCCTGCCAGCAATAAAATGATACTACTGTAATTTTTTAAGTAAGCTTTCATTTTCTGTTTAAGCTGATAGGTCTTGTTAATTTCTCAAATACCAAAAGTTAATTTTCTGACATAAATGTAAATAAAGAATTACTTATTCCTGCATTTTCAGTCGTAGTATTATCTTTGGCATGTTTATTGGCTAAACGAGGTGGATGATAAATTTGATAACCTAACACCATTGAAAAATCCTTAATGAAAAAAAAGCAACGTTCTTTTCTTGTTATATTTGGGATTATCGTCGTTTTTATAACCTTCTTATTCCGCAACTCAATTATCCAGAGATCTGGGCAAAAAGTATTGGTAAGGGCGCTGAACGAGCTTGAGAATAATCGGCAGCTTTCCAAGCTTGATACGGTCACGTTAAGTTTACAGGTAGCTGAGAATAACTTCCGAATGTACACCACATTATGGAAGCCACTGTATTTCGTTAGATATAACCGGGAGATTCAATCCGTTTCCACAATTCTGGCTGGTCTTAGGGATGAAAATAGCGGGGAAATCGCTAATGATATCATCGGAGATCTGAAAAATAAAGACAAGCAGGTGTTGTTTTACAGCGCGATTAAAAAACTTACAGATTCAATCACCAATATCAACCTCCAGCTAAATGTAGATAAGATCAATAATGATTTTCAGCAGGTAAAATCTTTTCCTGCGCCTGTATTAAAAAAAGTAGTTAAGGAAGAAATCAAAGCTACGCCTGGACTTAAAAGGAAGAAGTTACTTCAGCGGCTAAAAAGTGCCATTTTAAATCAGCCTCAGACTGTTGATACTGCTAAAATTAAAAAAACGGAAACCTTAACGTATGAGCCTGTTGATAGTATGGCAGATGCATATAATCAAAAGCAACTGGAACGTGTCATTGCATTTTACAAAAAGCTGCTGGAAGATCAGAAAAAGTACCATGCAAAACTAACAAAAAGAGAGCAGGCCATTCTGGCATTAAACGAGCAGATTTTTAACAGCATTAAGCTACTCTTTAAAGAATACAAAGACAACTTTACGTTAAGCGAAGCCTCCAGAAAAATAGCACTTAAAAATAAAGCAGAAAGTTCATTGGACCGTATTGATTGGTCTGGTAAGCTTAATTTTTTAATCAGCTTGTTAGCGTATCTAGGCATCATTTTCCTGTTGTACAAACTTTATCGGGCCTATAGCAAAGTGATCGTTGCTAATAGTATGGCTGCTGAGCAGGTCGTAAGCAAGTCCAGGTTTTTCACGAATATTAGTCACGAAATGCGAACGCCTTTAAATGCTATTATAGGCGTGTCAGAACAACTTAAATCAACTCCATTAAATGAAGACCAACGGGCGATGTCAAAACTGCTGGACACCTCTTCCTCAATGCTTTTGTCTGCGGTTAATGAGGTGCTGGATTTTTCCCGCCTGGAAACCAGGAAACTATCTCTTGCCAAGACACCTTTCAGGTATAAGCGGATTTTAAAGGAAGTGGCCGACACAACCAAAGTGCTTGCAGACCAGAAAAAGCTTGTGCTGGAGTTATTTCAGGATGAGGCGCCCGACTTGCTGCTTGATGGCGACCCGTATCGTTTAAAGCAGATCATTACGAACCTTACGGCAAACGCAATCAAATTTACCGACAAAGGGAAGGTTAGCATTAAAGTTAACCTAAAAATAGTGGATGACAAGAATGCATTGCTGCTGATAAAAGTGATGGATACAGGTATAGGGATATCGCCGGAAAATATCCCGCTTATCTTCAACGAGTTTTCGCAGGTGATTGATTCAAAGCGCAAAGACTGGCAGAAAGGTTCCGGCTTAGGGCTTACGATCAGTAAAAAGCTGGTCGATCTCCATAAGGGTAAAATCAATGTCGAAAGTGCAGTCGGGAAGGGGACGACCTTTAATGTAGAACTGCCTTTCCGAATTGCAGCAGAGGAAGAAGAAAACCTGGAGGCTCAAAAAGAACATATGATTGTGAGTGATCGTTTTAAGGACATTCACATCTTAATTGTTGACGATTCAGATATGAACCTTTTGGTGATAAAAATGATCTTTAAAAAGCACGGCATTAGCTACCATACGGCTAAAAACGGAGCTGATGCGATTGAGTTTGTTGCCGGGAACAAATGTGATATGATCCTCACAGATATTCAAATGCCTGAAATGGATGGGATTGAGCTGACAAAAAGGATCAGAGGCCTCGACAACCCTAAGAAAGCCAAACTTCCCATCATTGCTATAACTGGTCAGGTAAATCTGGAAGCCCATGATGCTTATTTGTCTGCCGGTCTAAACGACTATATCATTAAACCTTTCACCGAGATGGAGCTAATAGAGAAAATCCTTGACCATAGTGCCTAAAAAGGCATGAGGCTCCAGAAGATGGAGTTAATGTGCATATTTTAACAGGACACATCCATCATTAAAACTTTTGGCATCAAGCAGGTTCATGCTCATTATTCTGCTATCTTCCCTGAATAACTTTCTTCCTTTGCCCAATACGGAAGGACACAGAATGAGTTGATATTCATCTATAATATCACTGTTAAAAAGAGATTGGACTAACGAAAGGCTACCCCAGATAACAATGTCTTTACCGGCCTGTTCCTTAAGTCTGGCAATTTCCTTTTCTGTATCTTTTTTTATAATTGATGCCTCCTCAAAATTTCCCCATGGTGCTTGTTCAAGCGTTTCCGAACATACATATTTGTTTAGTGCGTTCAAGCCAGGAGCAATTCGGTCTTTAGAACCTGGCCAGTAGGCTTCGAACATCCGATAGGTATTAAGCCCTAACAGCATAGTATCTATCGTTTCTATGAAATGTAATTGGTTCTGCTCCAGACTATTCCCGGCATCATTTGCTATGCCCTGAGGCATAAAATCCAGTTCATCATTTTCACCTGCGGCAAAACCGTCAACAGTAACCCATTCCTGGACAATAACTCTTCTCATGTTTATATTTTTAGGTAGAACAAATTTACAATAGATATGAATGACAAGGGCTGGCAGTAAACGTCATAATGAGGGGCAAATGCGACAGAAATCATACATTTGTCCTACCATTAGAAAGATTAGATATTATCCTATGAAAAAAATATTGATCCTATTTTATATCGCTGCTCTTTTTCTGGCAGCATGTAAAGATAATAGTTATAAGACCGGAAAATCTGGGTTGCGATACCGGATCATTAGCACCGGCAAAGGCGAGTTGGTTAAACCCGGACAGTTTTTAAAAATGCAGTTGCGTCAGGAATATGGCGATACGATACTGAATGATACAAAGCGTACGGGGGCAGCTTTCCAGCAGCTGGATACTGCCGTCATGTCGGCAGCATCTTTTGATATTTTCAGGCGCGTACGAGCGGGGGATAGCCTCATATTCAGGTTGCCAGCGGATTCTGCTTTTGGATTGAAAAAACCTTCATTTTACAAGAAAAAGGTAAAAGAACTGGTTACCTATATAAAAATAGAGTCGCTTACAGATAGTGTAGAAGGACAGCGGGGCGGACTATAAAATTATAGCGGATCAGGCAATTTGGAATGAATCTTGCCATTACATGCCTACTAACTATCACCCTGCTGAATGATTAATGTGGCTGTTTTTCCTATTATTGACTTTGATGGGAAACCTCATGCGCCCTTGACCCGGTTAATGAGTGAAAGACTGGAACGCTTTGCGGCAGATTTACAATTGCTGCTTGAGAAAGCATTGCCCAATGTGGGGATTTGTGAGCATCTAATGGTATATCTATCGTACAACAGTAGTTATGCGGTCCGCTGGGTTATTGCAAGCGATGTTCCTCCCGAGGTGGTCAAAATTGTAACTGATGTTTGTGCGGAACTGGGTTATGTCTCCTGGAAAAATGTCGACTTGTATAAACCTGACGGTCCATCCCATCTATGTTAATCCTCATGTTTTACCCAGACGTTATAAATTTCCACTGCACCGTAAGCACTGCAGGATTCCCCATCAACCTTTCTTCTACCCTGACAGGAGGATTGCACATACGCACCGGCTTTAAAATAGGCACCTTTGAAAGCTTTAGCAAAGGTGAATTTTAATTTGCCGTTATAGTAACATTCGGTTTGATTGTTATTTACTTTAAACATGACGTTAAACCTGCTGCCCAACTGGTAATTTTCGTCCATTACAGGTCCTTTTTCATCATCCATTTTTACAAAGAGCTTATTCTTTTCCAGTCGGAAAACAATGACATCGTCGTCTGCATCATGAATTTGTCCCACCACGATATGGGGTTTTTTAACTGGCAGATGCAGGATGCGCTGATCGATAAAAAGGATATGTGTACCTGCTTCTGATGACCATGAAGCATTCTTTTTGCCATTGTCAACCATTTCTCTTAATTCCGCTCGTGGATAACCAGAACCTCTAGTTGTTGTTCCTCCGGTTGTTGCCCGGAAAACAACGGCATCGCCGGTTTTATTTACATAAAACCACTTATCATTATGGTAGGTCTTTAATTCTGGCTGTTTGTATTCATCCGAGCCACCCGGAGTTTTTATCCCTTCTGGTACGTTCAGCTTCCAGTTTTGAAGATCAAGGACATCTGAAGGTAACTTTGCCGCCGATCCAGCTGAGATGCCTGAACTAAGAAATGCAATCAGCGTCGTTGAAAAGCCGATGCCTAGAATTATGCTTATTAATTTTTTCATGTCTATCTTATAATACCCATTGACTTTTGATCGTTTGTGGCAGGGGCATTGTCCAGCCATTGAAAGTTAAGCTTTTGCGGGTTGCTGTATTTCGGTTTTACATGGTAAAGATGCTTTCCAGCAACCTTGTCATAAAATGACTCAACCCTTCCCGATTCGTAAAAATTACAGTAATCAACAAGGATCTTATCCCAGCGGTATTCCTGGAACTGGACTGATCTTCCTCCTTGTCCGCTGTTAGAAAAATTGCAGTTGGTAACAGATGCCTGTTGTACACCAATCAGCCTCACAACCGTTCCCTGTTCTCTGTTTTCTACTTCGTTAAAGACACAATGGTCAATCGTTACAAAAGGACCTAAGGTACTTTCGTCATTGCCGCCACGGTAGATATTGATCGCACCCCCCAGCAAATTTGTGAAGGTACAGTTCCTAATCAGGCTGTTTTCTGCATTGTATATGCCTTTGTCGTCTTTCTCTGACGACAGGTCTATTCCGCTGCCCGACATATGGTGGAAAGTTGAATTGACGATGACCAGGCTATCGGCCAGTGTTCCTTTTGAAGCTTTAAAGCCACTGTTGGTACTTTCATTATAATCGTAAAATTCACAATTGTCAATGGTCAGCAGATAAGGCCTGTTCATCGGCCGTTCCGTAGAGCGAATCCCTGCATCGGCAGCAGCAAAGCTTTCATATGTGCCCTTAAAAGCAATATTCTTAATGATCAGATCGCCACCGTTTTCTATGCTGATAAAAGCAGGTATTGAGCTGAAGGATGTGTTGACAAATACTGGCCTTGTTCTTAAATCTTCTCCCGCCATGATGATGAGTGGTTTATCCACCTTTAGTTCTTTATCCATTTTATAATAGCCCTCTTCTGATAGCACAATTGTATCACCCGCAATGGCATCCTGAATGAGGCTTGCAATCACCGCGCTTTGTGCGGCTCTGACAACAAAACGTTTTGATTTCCGCAAAGGTTGTTCTGTCACAGATTTATACCACTCCGCTCCTGTAGCTTCTTTTTTTATGAGTGGAAGTACTTTTAGATCAGCGCCATATCTGGGGTCATAGGGCAGATCAAAGCCTTTTACCCGGATAAGTTTCGGTGCGATCTTCTTAAATCCTGATGGTAATACTCCTTTGAAAGCTTCATTCAGCGCATTGTCAGTGAACACAATTCCCTTGTCATTATTGGCATCAGTATAAACTTCTGTATGTTGAGTAAGGACCAGGTTGTTCCTGAAGGATACATTTTCCGGGCCGAGTGTTCGCTCTGCATCCTTACCTGCACCAAATAAAATGCTGGAACAGTTGATAAAAGTGTTTTTTTCAATGATAGCATCCTTTACCTGATAATAGCGATTGATGAGTGAATTGGGTACACCATTCACCACTGCCAGGGCTGCCCTGAAGTTGCTACCTTGTAACTGATAAAAAATATTATTAAATACCCGCTGACGCGGGTTAATCACCCTCACTCCCCCGGTAAAAGGCTTATTGTTACCGATAAAGAAATTGCCTTCAACCACATTACCAGAGCCATGTCTTAACACCAGTCCGCCCTCGCATTCATAAAAGGTATTAAAGCTGACCTTATTTTCGCCGGATTTAATGGATACGATCTCCACTTCGCCGTTGCAGTGTTCAAAATAATTGTGAACGATATTTGTACGCGATGCGGTCAATGAATACCTGGAAACACCTATGCGAATCGTCTCTCCACCATTGGAGCCAAAGCGCTGACGGCCTTTAAAATAGTTGCTGTCAATGCTATGGTTATTCCGTTGACTCCGTTCATCGTCTAATTCTGCAATAATAAGCGGGCCTGAATTCAGTTTATTCACAAATGTTGAATGATCTACACGATTATTTTTCCCGTAAAAGGTAATCCAGGCATCTGCTTTGAATCGTTCGGGCTGACTGTAGTCTTCGATTACTACACTGCTTACCCGGCAATTGCTGGCCAGCTTGTCGTTATTGATCCGAAAAGAGATGACTTCCCGTTTAGGGGTATAGCCATTTTTAAAATGAAACCCCTTGATCAGCAGGTATTCACCACTGATCTGGATATAAGACTGTCCGGTAAAAATTACGCCTCCGGGTGTTTGAGGCATAATGGTGATCGGTGCTCCAGCGATTCCTTTTCCATCCAACTGTATAGCGGCATTGCTCCATACTTTATCCTTTAGATAGATAATATCGCCGGGTTTAGCTTTTGCCACCGCGACTTGAAGTGCCTGGGGACTTTCTACAACCACCTGGTCTGCAAAGGTGTTGAAGCCAAACAACAACAGAAATGAGAAAAGGAAAATTTTCATATACGCTAATTAGTTTTTTATTATTATTTATTTGGAAACTAAAATGTCAAACTTAATGGTGGACACGGATGCTGTTGTACCAATGGTAACTTCTTTGGCGCTTAACAGCTGATTGGTAAACGTACCATCTGCTTCGGGCACCCTTATCCATACCAGATAGGCATTCGTCACATTGAATGCATTGGCTGCAGGTGTGGTTGCATCGTATTTAACAGTACTGCTGGATGGCGCGGCGATGCTGCCAAAAAAAGTATCTTCCAGGTCGGTAATGCCATTGGAATTGTAAGCGGCATAAATCCTGTCGACATCTGCAGTTCCCGGAATAAGTGTCCTGAATTTTGTGGCTTTAAGGTCCGTTGCCACTGGTTCCCAGATCAGTGTATTACACTTATAATTTTTTGAAATGGTTGTGGTGTTGGCCGGACTGTAAATGGTGAACACGAAGGCACTCGAGCAATAGGTAAGAAAGTCAAGGTCCTTTTCCTGCCCGCTAATGTTACAGGTGCCTGTTAATGTGCCTGTTTTACCAAAGAAAAAACTACTTGGAGAAGGAGCAGCTGCTGTCCCGTTTGCCATCATCACCAGATCCTGATAAAGTGTGTATTTCTTTAATGGAATATTGACGCTTGCTTCAATTTTTAAATCAAATTTATCGGTGACCACGACTTTTAAATTTCCTGCGTTTTTGCGATAGCTATAGTCATAATTAAAATGATAGGTTTTCTCATTATCAGGCAGGTCTATCTTATTCAGTAAAACAAATTCGCCCTGGTAGTCATCAAAAAATTCAATGTTCTTCAGTCCGTTTTCAGAACTCGCGGTACCCGTCAGATTAATTTTTCCGGTAGCGTCAGGAAGTAGGCTCAGCGGCACATTTTCCAGTTTTGGCAAGGGTGGGGTAAAGGAAGTCAACTTGATAAATCCTTCAAAAGAAGTATTGTCTACATGTTTCACCATTACTCTGATGCCGCTCACCTGCACCAATTTAGCATTGGTATAAGTCGCTGAAGGGATGCTAAACTTATAATCGGCCCTGCTGTTTTCTGCTGGTGTGCCAATATAGATCAGTGAGTCTGTCGTATTGTTGCGTACCAGGTAGCAATAAATTAATTTTACACCTACCGGCGAGCTCAGTTCTCCATTAATTTCTGCTTCCGGGCTTAGTTGTTTGGTTGCGGTATTGTAGGTATACTCTTTTGTGGTAAAGGTGTCTGGGCTGGAAGTAACGACCTTATCTTTCTTACAACTTTGTACTATGACCGTTGCGATTAAAAGCGCTGCGATCCAAAGGTTATCTATTATTTTCATCTGGTTAAATTTTGTCTTCATTGGTGATGAAGCTGTCATGATTTAATCATTCCACTGTGTGATTTAAAAATCATGACGGTTTCATATCCAATTTTTTAGGGTTAATAGCCTGGGTTTTGAATGATCTTTATTTGGTCGTTTGCATCCAGTTCACGCTGTGGTATGGGCAGCAGCAATTTCTCCATCGTCAGATTTGCTTGCAGCTCAGCCAGAGTAAATGCTGGCCTGTAAGCTTTGTAATGGGAATCAAACTCTAATGCAAAATGATTTTTTATGGTCGATATAGCTTGCCCGGTCCGTACCAGGTCAAAGAAGCGCTGATTTTCAAATGCGAATTCCAGCCGTCTTTCGTTTAGTAAGGCAGTTAAAAATTGAGCAGGTGTAGAGATGGCGTTCGCACTTCCATCGGTCGGATATTTGTAAAAACCAGTATTAAAATCGCCGCTGACGTAATCTGTCGCCCCTGCTCTCGTCCTTACCTCATTTATTAAGTTTATGCTGGTGCTTCCAAAGCCAAGCGCTTCGGCCTTCATCAGCAATACATCAGAGAAACGGATTACCGGGAAGTCATTTTCGGCATCAAATTTAACGAGTACCGGAGAGATGAATTTTTTTACATAGAGTTTGGAGGAATGTTTCGCCATAGTAACGGCTTTCCTGGTGTCAGTGGAACCACTTGCTGGGGTTTTATAACTTACATCCAGTTCGTTTGTAGGGAAATTATATCCGCTTCCATCTCCATTAACAATGGCACTTCCGCTGGATGTCGGGGCAAAATTGTTGGCCATTAAGTTACCCAGGCCGAAGCCGCCAGCTTTAAACCTTACCGCAAATAGGATTTCTTTGTTCATCTCATTGTTGATGGAAAAGACGTCTGAAAAGGATGGCAGTAAACCATGACCGCTATTGGTGATCAAATCATCCAGGAGGGGCAGGGCACTGGCAGCGCGGTCCGTGGTTAAATACACCTTGGCAAGCAAGGCTTTAGCTGCCCAGGAAGTGGCGCGACCAGCTTCGGAATTGGATGCGGTTGTATATGGTGTCTGCAAAAGCAGGTCTTTCGCAGCCAGAAGATCGGCTGTGATGAGCTGATAGCAATCAGCCAATGGTGTTCTCGTTATCTTCTTGGATTGCTCCGGATCAACAGGTTCTGTGATCAGGAACACGTCACCATACAACCGGACCAGGTTGAAGTAATGATAGGCGCGCAAAAATAAAGCTTCGCCAGCCAGCTGATTTTTTTGCTGCGAACTCATTTTAGCGGTTCCTTCACCCAGTGTAATCTGCCCTCCAACGTAGCTTACACCCAGGCTTTTCAATACGTAATTGATTGATCTGAGGTTTTTATACGTAACCAGCCAGTATTGGTAAACTTTATCATGAGCAGAATTTAACGTAAACATATCCAGTTCATTAAATTCGAAGTTTATGGCAGCGGAACTGTTGGCTACCCCTTGCTTGGAATTGTCGCTGCGCAGATCGGTAAGCATCCATTCGTACTCCAAGGGCTTTTGTAATCCGTTATAACTGCCGGTAAGTCCGACCTTCGTTTCCTCATAATTCTTATAGAAAGCATCAACTCCGATATTTGATATGGGATCAATATCAATAATTTTATTACAGGCGCTTGCGCTGATGAGGAGCACCAGGCCTGCACTTAGGTATTTAAAGCTTTTCATTTTATGTAGTTTAAAGTAGCCCATGAATTAAAAATTTACATCTATGCCGAATGTATAAGTGCGGGAAATCGGAAATGCTCCGCGCTGATAACCATCAATAAGGGGAGAAGCATATTGCGAGGAGGTCGTCCTCGCCTCAGGATTGATCCCGCGATAAGAACTGCCCATCAGGTAAACGACGTTGTCTGCGGAGCTGTAGATCCTCAGGCCTTTTACGCCGAGTTTTTTAGTGAATTTTGCGGGTAGGGTATAACCCAGTATCACATTCCTGATCGCGGCATATGAACCGTCTTCAATTACATAATCTGTTAGCAGCCAGTTTTCTCCGTTGGTATAATAAGGCGTTTTGCCATCTCCGGGATTGGCAGCACTGATCCATCTGTTTTCATTGAAGTTTTCATTGTATCTTCTTGATTCGTTGTAATTGGCATCACCATTGATCACTTTTACGCCTTGTACACCCTGGATCAGGATATTCAGGTCAAATCCCTTAAACTTAAACGAGTTATTAATACCCCAGGTAAAATCCGGAAATGGAGTGCCGAGTGTGGTACGATCGTTTACGTCGATTTTATTATCTCCATTTACATCTACGAACTTCAAACCCCCCGCTGCATAATATTTAGCCAGCGTAGAAGTTTGTCCGCCAGCTTTTGCTTCATCAATCTGCGCCTGTGAGGTCCAGACTCCATTGGTTTTATAACCAAAGAACTGAATGGCAGGCTGACCTACAATAGCGGCATAAATTTCATTGCGCTCTCCATAATTGTACTGAAAAGGCTCTCCGCCCAGCTCCAGTAAACGGTTTCTGTTAGCGGAGAAATTTAAAGCTGTAGTCCACTGGAATTTGTCATTTCTTAGGTTATTGGAGGTCAATTCTACTTCTATACCCTGATTTTTCACTCTTCCGGAATTGTCGAAATATTCGAATGATCCGCTAAAGGACTGGGTGGATCTCTTGTATAACAGCTTTTCAGTGTTGGAGTTATAGTATTCCAGGGTTAACCCAAAGCGATCTTTCATGAAACCAAGGTCAAGACCAGTGTTAAATTCAAAGGTCCTTTCCCAGGTAATATTTGGATTGGCCAGGACGTCTGCATTGGGCGCAAGACCGAGGTTCACTTCACCCGTTCCGCTTCCAAAGCTGTAATTACCGGGATAGAGCAGGTTCTGGAAGGCAAAGCTTTCGATCTTGTTATTTCCTGTTGCCCCATAGCTGGCTCTTAGTTTCATATTGCTGAGCCAGGTTATATTTTTCATGAAATCCTCTTTTGCAATTCCCCAGCCTGCTGAAACTGCTGGAAAGGAACCATATTTTTTGCCTTTCGCGAAATAGGAACTGCCATCCATTCTATAACTGAGTGCCAGCAGATATTTGCTTTTATAATCATAAGTAAAACGGCCGAGGTAAGAGATGAGGCCGATGCGGTCTTTAAGGGTCCTGGTCAGGGCCTGATCTATTTGGGCGGCCTGGTTTAGCGTTTCAAATTCGTCAGTAGGAAAGTTCCGGCCAACCATGTTAGATTCCTTGATCATGGTCTGCTGCGTTGTAAAGCCCAATAGCCCGGTCAGGTTATGGTTGCCCCTGGTGAGGTTATAATTTAAGGTGTTTTCGAATAAAACATCCAGGTAATTTTTCGTGTATACGGTAGCTTCGTTCACGTCGCCATCTTTTCTGGCGCTTGATTTGGTAAAGGTATTGTTCTCCTGCTGAGAGAAATAACCTCCAACCGAACTTTTAAAGATCAGATGAGGTAAGAATTTAATACTGATGTCGCCGCTGCCCAGCATTCTGTAAGTCTGCTGATCCCGTGTCTCCCTTGCGGCAATGGAAAGGGGGGTATTGTTGCTGGTTGCGAAGGGCTCTACCGGACCACTGCTTGTCCATAAACTGCCATCCGGCATTGTGCCTGAATACTGCAAGCCGTTAAAATGACGCGCCTGCACAAAATCTCCCGGAAGAATATCAGCCCATTGGGCATTCTGATGGACGTAAGCGGCGGTAAATTCATTGTGATAAACCGGCAGAAAAGATCCGAACCTAAAATAATCTGTAAAGTTAACTGCTGGTCTTTGCGTTTTGATGTAAGAAGGATTGAAGTTGATGCTGAAGTCGACTTTTTTGCTCAATGCACCATCTACCTTAGCCTTTACATTTAAACGTTCATTATCACTGTACTTTAAAATGGCCTGATCTTTCTGGCCGCTTGCTGAAATGTAGTACTTTAATTCCTTTTTACCTCCGGAAATTCCCAGTTGTATATTGGCAATGGAGGCATCCTGCAGCGCTTCCTGCTGCCAGTCGGTCGGCACACCGCTTATCTGATTTTCAATAATATAGGCAGCTCTTTCCGGGCCTGTGATCAGGTTTTTCCCATTTGCCGGTACTGTCGGGTCATTTTCGCGCAAGGCGGCCTCATCAAAAAGCATTTTTGTATAGTCGGTAATGCTCATGATCGGATTAAGTGCGTATGGTTTTTTGAAACCATAATACGACTTGACTGAATACGTCGGTTTGTCCGAATTTCCACTTTTAGTGGTGATTAGAATTACGCCATTGGCAGCTCTGGAGCCATATATGGCACCTGATGCCGCGTCTTTAAGCACTTCAATGGATTCTACATCCTGTGGGTTTACAAAAGACAGACCATCCGGTACAGGGTAGCCATCAACTACAACCAGGGGCTGTGAGTTTGCACTGATCGAACTGAAGCCACGTACCCTAACGATGGGATCAGCACCCACTTCTGAACTTACATTCTGAATGGTAACACCTGCGATCTTTCCGATAAGGGCGTTGTCGAGCCGTGAGGTGGGTATCTCGTCCAGATTTTCGTTTTTTAGCTTACTCACCGCACCGGTTACGGATGACTTTTTCTGTGTGCCGTAACCAATGACCACCAGCTCGTTCATGGTGTTTGGACTTTCCTGTAAAGTTATGGTTATGGTTGCGGGACCTTTCACCGCATAAGCCTGGGCCTGGTATCCGAGATAATTAAACAAGAGGAGTTTACCTGTTTCTGCATTAATGCTGAACTCACCCTTGTTGTTGGTTACAGTGCCCTGCTTTGAATCTTTAACAGTGACGGATGCGCCCGGCAATGTTTCGCCGCCCGGAGACTTAACCAGCCCCTGTATTTTTACCCTGGTTTGAGAAAACCCCGGATTGAAAAACAGCGCACAAGAAAATACAATAAGCAGTATCCTCCGTAAGTAAGTGTTCGAATTCATATCTATTGATAGTTTATATTTGGTTTCGGGTAATGCCCTGCTGAGTAAAGTCTCTTTTTACTGCAGGAAACAGTTCTTTTAATGTCCGGAGCTGTCAGGTAATTTTTTCAGCGGGGGCTTAAATCTGGTCTAAGCACCCCGCTGTATTGCTTTTTTATGAAAAATTTAATCCGCCATTGATATCAATGTTTGCCCCTGTAATGTAACTGGACTGGTCTGAGGCCAGGTAGATCACCAGGTCGGCCACCTCTTCAGCTGTTCCTTCTCTTTTCAATAAGGTAGCATTGGCTACGTTAACCCTCACTTCCGGCTTGCTGAAGGTGTCGTGAAAAGTAGTGGCAATCATTCCTGGCAGCACCGCGTTTACACGGATATTTTTTGGGCCAAGCTCTTTGGCGAGTGCACGGGTATAAGTCATGATGCCACCTTTTGCGGTTGCATAGGCACTTGCACCCGGACCGCCGCCATCTCTCCCCGCTAAGGAAGAAAGATTGACAATAGCTGCACCCGATTTCATATAAGGGATGCAAGCCTTTCCGGCCAGATATACACTTTTTAAGTTCAGATCCATCACCGCATCCCAGAATTCTTCGTCCAGTTCCAGGGTTGGTTTCCTCGCCACCATGCCACCCGCTACATTCACCAGGATGTGTATCTCCTCGCCAAATGTTTCCCTGGCCTTTGCTACAAGTGCCGTTACGTCGGCAGATTTGGTTACATCACCCTTCACAATGATTGCTTCACCGCCATTATCCTTTATGATTGTTAAGGTTTCTTCTGCATTGGCAACATTGCCGTGGTAATTGATGACCACTTTAGCACCTTCCTGTGCCAGCTGAACTGAAACGGCTCTACCGATATCCCTTGACCCACCGGTTACAATTGCGACTTTATTTTTTAAACGCATATTCAAATGTTTATTGATTAATTACTTTTTTAGCTGTTATATATTTTATACATATCCATGTGATGGGTACCAGCACTGCTGCGAGTACAAAAAATGAAACGTAACTTGTTTTTGTGATAATGGGGACGGCCCAGGTGGTCAGCAGGGTACCTATTACTGCGGCTGTGCCACCCATTCCGGCTACCGTACCTACGTTTTTACCATTGAAATAATCGCTTGGCAGGGTTTGTATATTTCCGATAAGGAACTGAAAGCCAAACAGGGTAGTGCCAATCAGTACCATGGCCAGCGTTGGGGTGTCTTTTAAGCTGTCGAGGAAATAAACAATAGCAACCAATGAGACGAGCATCACTATGCAGCCCAGCGTGATGGAGTTTTTTCGTGCGCTTACAGCGTTGACCCCTCTTTTTACCTGCCAGGAAGAATGGTATCCGCCAACCAGGCTGCCTATGGCGGCAAAGAGGTAGGGTAGCCAGGTAAATGCGCCGATTTGCTTGATGTCGAACAGGAACTGCTCCTTTAAAAAAGTGGGCAGCCAGGTTACAAAAAGCCACCATACCGGGTCGATAAAGAACCTGCCCATGATGATGCCCCAGGTATTCCTGAATTTCAGCAGTTCTTTCCAGCTCAGCACCGGTGCCACTTCAACAGAACTGCTGGCTTTCGGATCGGTATCGAGAATGTAATTGCGCTCTTTTTCTGTTAACCATGGGTGTTTTTCAGGTGCTGCTTTATTGATCATTAGCCATGGGATCACCCAGATCAGTCCCAATGCTGCAATGAGCACAAAGGTCACTTTCCAGCCAAACGCAATGTAAAGCAGTGCGATAATCGGTGCGGATACGACTGAACCCAATGATGCGCCTGCACCAAAAATTCCTTGTGCAATGGCTCTTTCTTTTGCAGGGAACCATTCGGCATTGCTTTTTGTAGCGCCGGGCCAGTTGCCTGCTTCAGAAAAGCCGAGCAGGAACCTGAAAATATTGAAAGACAGTAAAGTGCGGGCAAAAGCGTGCAGGGCAATGGAAACGCTCCAGCCGAGGATGGAGATGGTCATCCCCAACCGGGTACCCACAGCGTCCATTAGTTTGCCCGTAAAGGTTTGACCTAAAGCATAGGCGATCATAAAGAAAGTGGTGATCAGCGCCAGCGCACTTTTGTTGTCGGCATCTGCAATGCCAAATTCCTTATAAATGTAGGGCCACATGATGTTGATGGCACTACGGTCGATGTAGTTGATCACTGTTGCAAAAGCAATCAGCGCAATGATATACCACCTTAATCCCTTAACTTTCATAGACCAAGCTCTTTTAGAAAGTCCATAATTTTTGCGTTTACCGCACTATTCTCTTCGGCTGGGAATTTTCCATGCAAGCCACCTTTAACGGTGATGAATTCATTTTTTACACCCATTTCGTCCAGTTTAGCCTTGAGCGCAACCGATTGTTGGTAGGGCACAATAGGATCGGCATCGCCGTGTACAATGAAGACGGGTGGACTCGTTTTTTTAACCTGGTAAAGTGGAGATACCGCCATGGCGAAGTCTTTGTTCTCAGCTTGATCACCCAGCCAGCTCGTCGCCGATTTGCTTGTTTTTATTGGTCCGTAAGCCC
>CAMLDJ010000027.1 GCA_946478755.1 uncultured Pedobacter sp.
CATCCTTGCTCAATTTGCCATCCAGGTCGACAGCCGCGCGCCCCAGACCAAAGCCACCACCAGCAAAAGTCACGGATCCGCGATTTTCGCCTGTAGGTTTTTTAGTCACAATATTATAAATACCACCCGGCTCACCATTAGCCATCATAAAGCCAGAAGGACCTTTAATGAATTCAATGCGGTCAATTGTAGCTGCATCATCCGCCAAAGGGCCCCAAGGTGTTTTCAGGTTCATGCCGTTACGAAAAGCAGGGATAGAAGTGCCTCGCGTAGAGATGTTCGCATATTGCGCATCCCAGTGACCTGTTCTTACCGTCCCAGAAACATTACGCGTGACGCCATCTACAATATCAAACACGGTTTGATCAGCCAATAACGCCCCGGTCACCACACGGATATTTTGCGGAACCTCGATCAAGGGCGATTGTAATCTCAACGATGAAGATACCCTATCTACCTTAAACTTCTTTTTGTTGGTTAAGATCTGTACATCATCTAACTGTGATAAGTTCTCCTTCAAAGAAAAATCTGCGATGACCACAGATTTTCCGGTAACATTAATTTGTTTTTCTTTAGGGTACAAACCGACGGCTGAAACAACTAAAGTATAAGTTCCCACCGGCACTTTACGGATGGTATATTGGCCCTCATCATCAGTGATAGCTCCTATATTTGTAGCTTTCAGTTTTATGGAAACATTACTGGCAACTCTCCCGTCGGCAGTGGTCACTCTCCCCCTCACACTTCCGGCTTGTTGTGCCCGAGAAGCCGTGCTGAAGAAAAGCATTAAAAAAACAGTAAGTAGGTTTCTTTGCATTTGTTTATTAAGATCAATTATAAATAGTGACGCAAAGTAAACAAATAAGACTTTATTATCCTAGAACTATTAATGATTATTTAGAATAATTATTAATAAACAAATGAAAGTCTTGAGAAGTAAAGACAAAATACTTGATTATCAGATATTTTGAATAAAAGGGTAAAGACCTTACGATACCTTCGTAAAACCTGGCTGATTATCCGTAATAGCATAAATAAGCTACATCCCCGTCGCATATTACATCGAAGGAGGCACCTGCTGCCACATCGAATTCCTGCTGTTCAGCATATGTTTTAAATGTTCCATCAGGAAGTTTTACATCCATAACCCCGGCAATGATCACCATTTTTTCGGGTGAAGAGGTAGAAAAGGTATATGTTCCTTTTTTCATAACACCCAACGTGGCCTTACCTTTTGCGGTGTCAAGTCCAAGGCTTTGAACTTTTCCTTCAAAATATACATTGTGACTTACGGATTCGTTTGTTGAATTACTCATGATTTTTTTCGAATTGATTGTATTTATTAAAAAAGCAAATGTATTGAAATCATGTTATGATCATACAAACGAAATCAGAAATACCCAATTTATTTGATCCAGAAATATTATTCGCCGTTTAGACCCGGATATGCGCGTTAAGCTTTCCTTTTTGTATCTTTGTATAAAATGCAAGCTGTTCTACCGCTGGTCCGATTTATCGGAAAAGAGGAAAGTCCGGGCAACACAGAGCATCCCGCTTCCTAACGGGAAGAGGTTCAGGAATGAATGCCTGAATTATGGAAAGTGCCACAGAAAACACACCGCCGATGGCTTTTAAGCACAGGTAAGGTTGAAAACGTGAGGTAAGAGCTTACGATTTTTCCGGGCGACCGGAAGAGTGGTAAACCCCGGGAGTTGAAAGACCAAATAGGCTAACGTATGTAGGGTTGCTCGTCCGAAGTTAGTGGGTAGGTCGTTAGAGATAAATGGCAACATTTATAGTAGATTAATGGTAGAATCCTGATTGATCAGGAACAGAACCCGGCTTACAGGCTTGCATTTTTAAATTTTATAAATAGGTTATTAATAATATAAATTATATTAGTAGCCAAACACAAAATGAGTAGGATATCTATGGCAAAATTATTGATAATTGATGATGAAAGAGCGATCAGAAATACGCTCAGGGAAATTTTAGAATACGAAAATTACGAAGTAGAAGATATTGATAATGGCGTAGACGGGATAGAACTCATTAAAAAAAAGAAATTTGATCTCGTACTGTGCGACATTAAAATGAACCGCATGGATGGCATGGAGGTTCTTGAACAGGCCCTTGCCTTCAGTCCGGATCTCCCCTTTATCATGATTTCCGGTCATGGTACGGTTGAAACAGCCATCGAGGCCAGTAAAAAGGGCGCGTTCGATTTCATCTCGAAACCGCCTGATCTGAACAGGTTACTCATTACAGTTAGAAACGCCCTTGACAGAGGGACTTTGGTTACAGAAACCAGGGTATTAAAGAGGAAGGTCAGCAAAACCAGGGACATCCTTGGAAGCTCTGAAAATATCAGCAAGATCAAAGAAACCATTGAACGTGTTGCCCCTACCGAGGCAAGGGTACTGATTACCGGAGCAAATGGCAGCGGTAAGGAACTTGTTGCCCGCTGGTTACACGAAAAATCGCAGCGTGCAGACAACCCTCTCATTGAGGTAAACTGTGCCGCAATTCCTTCAGAGTTAATCGAAAGTGAATTATTCGGCCACGAAAAAGGATCCTTTACTTCCGCAGTAAAACAACGTATTGGCAAATTTGAACTGGCCAATGGTGGTACTCTCTTTCTGGACGAGATCGGCGATATGAGCCTTTCAGCGCAGGCCAAAGTGTTGCGTGCATTGCAGGAGCATAAAATTACCCGAGTAGGTGGCGAAAAAGAGCAGGAAGTAAATGTTAGGGTCCTGGCGGCTACCAACAAGGACCTGCTAAAAGAGATTGAGGCGGGTAATTTCCGCATGGACTTGTACCACCGCTTAAATGTGATCAACATCCACGTGCCTCATTTAACAGAACGTACAGAAGATATTCCTGAAATTGCCTTAAACTTCCTTGACGAAATCTGTAGGGATTACGGAATGCCGGTTAAAAAGATCAGTGAAGGGGCGATGACCGCATTGCAGGGCTTGCCCTGGACGGGAAATGTCAGGGAATTGCACAATATGATTGAACGTCTCATCATTTTAAGTGATAAGACGATAACAGAAAATGATGTGATTGTATTTGCCAATCCTGGTGGAGGAACAAATATTGGTGCCACAGGCACAAATAATGGCTATGCATCCAATTCTGCTGCTGCGGTCGATTACGATAAATTTAGTAATTTCCAGGATTACAAAGATCATGCGGAACGGGAATTTATCAAATTTAAACTGGAGAAGAACAATTGGAATGTATCAAAAACAGCTGACGACATTGAAATCCAGCGAAGTCATTTATACAGTAAAATAGAGAAATTCGGACTAAAAAGAGTCGTAGAATAACAAAAACTGTTATCGTAATATCCAGGTCTGTAATACAACTGGCCTGTCTCCAACCATCAAAAAAATTTCCTCCCCTAATACAAAAGTCTGCCTGGAATCATCAAAAAAATACCTCCGCTAATACAAAGGTCTGCCTGGAATCATCAAAAAAATTGCCTTCTCAGAAAGAGCCTCAGCGTTCTTCGCTCCTTCAGCGAAGCAATGCAGCTCTTGAAGAGAATGGTTATTTTTTTACTCCATGTAATCAGCCTGCCGTCTTAGCAATGTTCTATACTTATTAAAGATAGCGGTTTTAGAAATGAATCCCAGATAGCCCCCCCACTCATCCAACACCGGTAAGAGCCAGGCATTTTCCTTTTCCATTTTTTGTAACACCACTTTTAGCGGGTCAGTAATCCGCACTACATCCGGCGCAGACTGCATGATATCAATAACAGTCAGTCCATCCAGGTTGCTTAACCCTTTTTTAAGAATATCTTCTATATAAACCAGGCCTTTAAAAGCCTTCGTATCTCCAATAACAGGAAAAAGACTGCGCTTAGACTGAAGAATTTCACTCAGTCTGCCGCTAAGCAAGTCACCATCGTTTAATATCAGATAATCCCGCTCCACCAGGAACTTCAACTTCATCATGTTCAGCACTGTGGTATCCTTGTCTTCGAGCGACATCAACTCACCTTTTTCAGCCAGTGGCTTTGTATAGATGGAATAGGTATTTTTACCGCGGTTGATCAGATAGGCTATTGCTGAAGTGATCATCAGTGGAACCATTAGTATATAGCCGCCGGTAATCTCTGCAATTAAAAAGATGCCAGTAAGCGGCGCATGCATAATGGCGCTTAATGATGCTGCCATACCTGCCACTATAAAATTGGCTACGTTTAAATGGGCAATGCCCAAGGTATTGATGGTAAATGCAACGATAAAGCCCATCAGTCCGCCCATGATCAAACTGGGTGCGAAAATACCTCCATTTCCTCCTGCCCCCAAGGTAATTAAGGTAGCAGTTGATTTAGCGAAAACAGTGACCACTGTAAACAGGATAATGACCCAGGGCAAACTGCTGTAACCGGAAAAGATACTATTCCTGAGCAGAGCCGTATAATTTCCACCTAAAAGGCTCTTAATGGTGATATAACCTTCGCCATAAAGCGTTGGAAACAAAAATACCAGCAGGCCAAGCATCAGGCCACCCAATACCACCTTTTTATATGGATTTTGAATCTTATAAAATGATGACTTGATAAAAGTATTAACCCTGGTAAAATAGATAGAAAAAAGACCAACGAACGCCGCCAGCAATACATAGTAGATCAATGCGTTCATTTTCCATCCTTCGGTAACCAGGAAAAACAGTTGTTCATTGTAAAAGAGGCGGGCTACGACTGCTGCTGTGGCCGAAGCCAACAGTAAGGGAATAAATGCAGGAATGGTAAACTCAGGAAGCAGAACTTCTATGGCAAACACAATTCCGGCAATCGGACTGTTAAAAGCCCCGGCTATCCCGGCCGCGGCGCCACAGGCCAGCAACATCGTTGTCTCCCTGTACGATAGACCCAGGAAGCGGCCTACGACCGAACCAATGCTGGCACCGCTGGTGACTATTGGTGCCTCCAATCCTACAGAGCCACCGAAACCAACTGTTAAAGCAGCGGTAATAACCTGCGAGTAAACATTATGTGATTCTACTTTACTTGATTTTTTAGAAATTGTATAGAGCAATGGTGTTAGGCCGGTTTCAAATTTTCCTTTTTTGATAAACCTGCGTACGTACATCACCGACAACAAAACACCTATAAAGGGAAAAAAGAAGTACAAATAATATTTGTACTGCCAGTGAAAACCAGTCTGCAAAAATTCTTCTATATGATGCGTTATCGCTTTAAGCAGGGATGCTGCCAAGCCCGCGAATATGCCGACAATCAGGGCTGCAATGACCAGGAAATTTCTGTTCGATATTTTTGATCTCCTATACTGATTGATGGTGTCTACATAATTTACTAACCTGACGTACATTTTTGAATTTGATTAAGCGTCAAACTTATCCAACAATTTAATGAGTGTTGCAAAATCCTTAGGATATGGAGCTTCAATCACAATGTCCTCTCCATCCAGTCCTTTAAACACCACATGCCTTGCATGTAAAGCAAAACGTTTCATAATTGGCTGTTCTTCTTCATCCTTGGTCAGGCGATAACCTTTTTTAAGACTGGAAAGGAATACCGGCTTCCCCATGTACATATCATCACCTGCTATCGCGGCGCGTTGAGTAGCCAGGTGGATCCTGATCTGATGCATACGTCCGGTAATAGGTTTACATTCAACCAAAGTATAATGTCTGTAATGTTTTAAGGTATTGAAAATGGTTTCTGCTCGCTTACCTTCTTTACGGTCAATGGTTACGCTTTTATTCCCGTCATTTAGAATTGGCAGGTCAATAAACAGATCTTTAAAGGTAAACTGTCCATCAACAACGGCATGATAGGTTTTATTTATTTTACGTTTTTCGAACTGAATTGCTACTGACCGGTAAGCATCAGGTGTTTTAGCGATGATAATGGCGCCAGAAGTTTCTTTATCCAAACGGTGACATACCTGGGCATCAGCTGAATATTGTTTGGCCAGACGAAGTATATTTACTTCTCCGGAACCGCCGCGTTCGTCTAAAGACGCTACGAACGGTGGTTTATTTACTACGATATAATCATCGTTTTCGAATAGGATAAGATCTTTAAAAGAAGGATATTTCAATATGATAGGAATTTCTTAGCCACAAAAGTACTAAGAAAGTTCGAATTTATACCCTACTCCTTTTACAGTAGCTACATAACTTTCTCCCAGTTTTTCACGCAGTTTACGGATGTGCACATCAATTGTGCGGTTGGTGACCACTACTGAGTCCTCCCAGATGTTCTTTAAAATCGATTCCCGTGTATATACTTTTCCAGGTTTGGAGGCGAGCAGATAAAGCAATTCAAATTCTTTTTTGGCCAGCACCACCTTATTACCATTCTGATAAACCAGGTAAGCTTCCCTGTCGATGACCAGATCCCCTATTTCAACTTTATTATCAGACACTTCATCTGTGCTTGAATTCCTCCTTAATATGGCATTAATCCGACTTACCAGTGCCCTTGGCTTGATCGGTTTGGCAATGTAATCATCGGCACCAACATTAAAACCTGCAATTTCTGAATACTCTTCACTTCTTGCAGTGAGGAAAACCATAAATGTATTTTTAAACTCTGGAATTCCACGCATGAGCCTGCAGGCTTCAATGCCATCCATTTTTGGCATCATGATATCCAGAATAATTAAATCCGGGTGCACCTTTTTTGCTATTGTAATCCCCTCTTGTCCATTTCCTGCCAGATAAACCTGGTAGCCTTCTTTTTTTAGGTTATATTCTATCAGCTCTAAAATATCCGGTTCATCATCAACAATAAGTATCTTCTGTTTTACTGTGCTCATAGCTTTAATTATTTGTTACGAAATTAGGTAATCAATTATAATATACCGTTAAACCCAAGTTAACAAATTGTTAATATACCTATGATTATTAACATGAATTTAGGGTTAGCGTAAAGTTTCATTTAAGAAAGCCTCTAACTGTTCGCCACGAAGGTTTTTAGCCACGATCTTTCCAGTCGGATCAATGATAAAAGAACTTGGGATCGCTTCGATTGCGTACAGCATTGCTGTTGGGCTGTTAAAATCATTTAAATCGCTGGCGTGTGCCCAGCTCAGATGGTCAGCTGCAATGGCAGTTTTCCATGCCGCAGCGTCTTTATCCAGGGAGATCCCGAGTATAGTGAAATTTTTATCTTTATAGGCGTGATAAGCTTTAACCACATTGGGGTTCTCCTGTCTGCATGGCATGCACCATGAGGCCCAAAAATCAAGCATCAGATATTTGCCTTTAAAATCTGACAATTTGATTGGCCTGCCCTCAACACTTTTAATGGTAAATTCAGGCGCGGGCTGTCCGATCTGTACCGACTTAAGCTTTGCCATTTTTACCAGAAACTGAGTTACTGCTGCATTATCATTGAATTCGGACTTTATTTTATCAGCATAGTCCACCAACTCCTTTTCATATTCAGCTGGATTTAAAAGATTTACGGCATAAAAACCAGCCAAAGAGGCTGTATTTTCCTGTGCAAACTTTAAGATTGCTTTATTTAAGCCATCGATTTCCCGGGTATATCCCGGCCGCATTTGCTCCATAATCGCAGCCCTTTTATCAGGTTGCGCTGCCACGGCCTCATCAAATTGCCTTTGAATTTCTGAGATTTTAACCATATACTGATTTTTAATCTTATTTAATTCCTCCAGTTTATCAGCTTCTATGGCTCCCGAAACGCTATAGGAAAGATTTTTATCCGCCAGATCGGCTGTAATTTTTATGTGGTCGCCGTTCTTTGCAATGACCATATATTCACTGTTGCCTGAAGAGATCCTAAAAAAATCCACCGAGGGTGCACTATGGGAGAATTTGAAGTCTCCTTTTTCAGAAAACACGGTAGAGTCCAATGGCAATGCCTGGTCTTTTTGCAGACCAAACAAATAGACCTTACTTCCGGCGGCAGCGTTTTTAAACTGTCCCTCCACAATAAAAGTACCTTTATCTTTGCATGCTATAAATGCAGCACATAACAACAGTATATAGCCTGTTTTCTTGATCATAGCGGTTATTTTAACTTTTCCTGTAACAATTCATTTATCTTTTGCGGATCGGCCTTCCCTTTTGCCAGCTTCATCACTTCACCTACGAAAAGTCCGAGTACGCCTTTTTTACCTTTTTTATAAGCTTCAACCTGTTGCTGGTACTTTATAAGCACATCATCTACATAGCCCATCAATTCATCACCGTTTTCCTCAATCAACAAATTTAGTTGAGCAGCAAGATCCATGACGTTATCGGCCGGTGCTTTCAATAATTCAGGCAGCAATTGCTGCAGGGCCACCTGCTGACTTATTTTCTTATCATCGACCATGTTGATCACATCAGCCAATTGTTCTGGTATCACTTTGAAACCGGCAATTCCGATTTCCTTTTCATTTAACAATGCCCTTATCGGCCCGGTAAGCCAGTTAACCAGGCTCTTTTTATTGTTGATATAAGGTAGTGCCTCGTTGAAATAGACCAGAAGATCATGGTCTTCAGACAACATGGTTGCTTCAGAAGTGCTCACGCCGTATTCAGCGGCCAGCGTTTTTGCTATTTCCTGAGGTAAGGCCGGCATATCGAACTTCAACTGAGCAAGCCATTCGTCAGATATATGTACGGGTGAGAGGTCCGGATCAGGGAAATAACGGTAGTCGTTTGCTTCTTCCTTAGTCCGCATGGGCGTGGTAGTACCCAGCTCTGCATCAAAAGTAAGCGTACTTTGTATAATACTTCCTCCACCTGAAATCACTTCCTTCTGACGTCCAAATTCAAAATCTATAGCCCTGCGTACATTTCTGATGGAGTTGAGGTTCTTTACCTCGCACCGTGTTCCAAATTCAATGGCTCCAGCTTCACGGATGGAGATATTGGCATCGCAGCGTAAGCTGCCTTCTTCCATATTGCCATCACTCACATCCAGATGACGAACCAGCTTCCTGATCTCTGTCAGTAAAAGAGAGGCTTCTTCGGCGCTCCTGATGTCGGGCTCGGTTACAATTTCAATCAAAGGTACACCAGCCCTATTCAAGTCTACATAAGAGTACTTATCATCCTGATCATGCAGACTTTTACCTGCATCTTCTTCCAGGTGAATCCGATTAATACCGATCCTCTTTTCTTCACCATTGCTTAAAGTTACGTTCAGAAAACCGTTCTGACAGATGGGTTTATTGTCCTGGGTGATTTGGTATCCCTTAGGGAGATCGGCATAAAAGTAATTCTTTCTGTCAAAATAGTTGATCTGATTGATACTGCAGTTTAGCGCAAGTCCCATCCTTATTGCTTTTGCTACGACTTCCCTGTTTAGTTTTGGCAAAGCGCCAGGCAAAGCCAGAGAAACCGCAGATATATTCGCATTTGGCTTTGCACCAAATGAAGCACTATCTGACGAAAATATTTTTGATTGTGTATTTAATTGTACGTGGATCTCTAAACCAGATACCAATTCGAATTCTGATGGAGAAACTGCAGTTTTCGTACTCATTTATAGGCAATATTTTTCTTAATTAGCGATGTATTTGATATACAAACATAACTATTTATACTTATAAAGGTGTTGTTGTAGCCATAATTATACCTCTTGGTTACATTACCAGTTACCGGAAGGCCCAGAGCCATATCAACACTTGTCCATATAAAATTCTATAAATTTTAATCGTTCAGCAGGACAATTTGCCCGGTTCTGACAGATTCATCGCAGGCGAAGGCGATTTTCAAACTATTTATAGCGTCATCTGTAGGAATAGCCAGGTCAATATCTTCCTGTATGGCCTTTAAAAAATAGCGCTGTTCGCGGTTACATAATTCCTGATGGTCAGGCTCATCTGTCAGATCGACCCAGGTGTCTTTTTCCTTAAACTTATCGTCTTTGTCGAGATCCGCATAATGCACTTTGATCGATTCCGTTTTAGTATGTGCATCTACCTGATCTGACTTCCCTGAAGCTCCTGCCTCTTTAGCAACTATAGATACAGACCCTTTGGGCCCTATTACATCTTTCACGAAGAAGGCGGTTTCACTCATCATTGGCCCCCAGCCTGCTTCGTACCATCCGACAGAACCATCCTCAAAACGGATCTGGAGCTGTCCGTAGTTGTAATTGTCTTCAGGAATATCATTTGTAAGTCTTGCTCCAATCGCCGTCACCTGAACAGGTCTGGAACGGGTCATCTGGCACATCACATCAATATAATGTACACCACAGTCAACGATCGGGCTCAGACTTTTCATCAGGTTACGGTGTACGGTCCACATCGCACCCTGGCTTTGCTGATTAAGGTTCATGCGCATGACCAAGGGTTTGCCCATACCGGAGGAGAGCTCTATAAAACGTTCCCATGAGGGATGATAGCGGAGAATATACCCCACCAATAACTTTTTCCTATACTTTTTTGCTGCTTCGGCAACGCGTTGTGCCCCTTCAACGGAATCTGCCAGTGGTTTTTCAATAAACACGTGGGCACCGTTTTCCATGGCTTTGATGGCAAAAACTTCATGTGTATCCGGATAAGTAGAGATACAAACAGCATCCGGTCTGGTTTGTTCAAGCGCCTCGTAGTAATTGTCGAACAGTTGATAACCTCCGCCAAGCCTTTCGTTTAACACCACCTTACTATTACCCGTTGATACGACACCGCATATTTCAAACCCGTCGAGATTGTGATAAGCGGCCGCGTGAGAGGCACCCATATTTCCGCAACCCACCACTAAAACCCGGACAGGTTTATTTATTTCAGACATACCATTCTTTTTATTATAAACATCTTTTTTTACGCCTAACCTACGAAATAGAAATGAAAAAAGCTCCGGTTAATGCGATGTTCTATTAAAGCGCCTTTTCCATTCGATGGCCTCAGCATTTGCATGAACTACCTGTATGGTTTCAGTCACATGGGCTTGCTCCCCAGGCAGTAAAATCCGGGACTTCTTATTTTTAATTACTTTAACAGCCCCTTCAACCGGCATGGTACTGATATACTGTCTATCAGGATAAGCCATTACATTAAAATTTGCTCCTATAGCCTCCACTTTCATTCCTGCTGCCTCTACAACAAAAGGTCTGTCCCTCTGCTCAGCTACTTCAAAATAAGCTTCTCCGGTTAACTTGACGTTTTGCTGCTTAGCTGTAAACAATATGGGGAACTTTAGAGAAGAAGATGCGTTTAGCCATACTATTGTACCGTCGGAAAGAGACACCTGGTATTGGCCATCTTTGGGGGTTGAGATGGTATGATAAGCAACTGCTTCTTCAGACCTTTTGTGAGCAAGCACGGGATTATTGGCTTTGTAGATCAATTGTCCGTCTGTTGTTTCCGTGATGCTGATTCCCCTTTCCGCGGCAATTTCGCCATGATCTGCATCCCCCAGTAAAACCCTGGTGCCATCTACCAGAAGAAGAACAGCCTTGCTGCCACCCGATACGAAATCACCATTTTGGGTTCTATTTTCAACCTTCGAAGGCGTTGGATGGTTGTTGTAAAAAATGGCACCAAAGGCTGTCACAATCAATGCAAGACACGCCGTGGCCAGGTTCCTGAAAGCCTTCCTGTTATAAATGTGGATTGTTTTGATTCTAGCAGCTCTTTGGATCCTTTCCTTATATAGCAATAAGTCGTGCTCAGTAGCAATGCCGTCGGTTGTTTTATCTCCCAGTTGTATAAATGCTTGTTTATCCATTATCATTCCGATATCTTTGCAGCTATGCGTTCACATAGTATAATTGATTGTTGCAATCAGAGCGCAGGATAAAAATAGCAATTATCCACGCGAATACGATGAAATATCTACCAGAATTTCAACCTTAAGGCAAACAAACTTATGTCTGGTCTGATTGTTAATCTTTTATATTTAAACAAATGGAAGCAATAATTGCCGGAGCAACCGGTTTAATAGGACATGATTTACTACAACAGCTACTCGAACACCCTGATTATACAAAGGTAACCGCCCTTGTACGAAAAAAACTACCTCAGCAACACCCGAAACTTAAGCAATTAATGCTCGACTTTGATCGGCTTGAAGATTATAAGGACGAGATATTAGGTGACGTGGTATTCTGTGCATTGGGCACAACAAAAAACAAAACGCCTGATCAGGCACAATATCGAAAAATAGATCATCAATACCCATTAGATCTTGCATTTATCGCCCAGCAAAACGGGGTCTCGCAATATCACCTGGTATCTGCACTCGGGGCCAGCGAAAAGTCGGCAATTTTTTACTCCAAACTCAAAGGAGAAGTAGAGCGCGACCTGAAAACCATCCCCTTTAAATCCATCCATATTTACCGACCTTCGCTGCTGGACGGTAAACGAAAGGAGCACCGAAGTATCGAAAGGGTAATGATCGCCATGATGCGGATTTTAAATCCTTTACTTATGGGCAGTCTGAAAAAATACAGGAGTATCAAAGCAGGAAAGGTAGCATCAGCCATGCTAAGGCAGTCGGTACAAGCCCTGTCGGGTACATTTATTTACAACTCTGACGAGATCGAACGATTGGGTTAAAAAGCTGTTTTCAATCCCAGGCTAAACCAGGAACCCGGCATAGGCACTGCCCCTGCTTCAACATATTCCACATTAAACAAATTAGCCCCATCAGCATAGATGCTGTAATGTTTTTGCTTGAAACCTATTCTGGCATCCATGACTATATAATTCTTATAGTTAATGCGTTCACAGTAACGGGTGGTTAAAGTTAAGGACAGCCGTTTATAAATATCTGCACTTACGGTGCTACTCAGCTGATTTCTTAAGCTTTCCAGTGCATAGCGCGAAAAAATCGCGGCCGGCAAGGTCTTTTTAAATTCCGGCTGAAGATTGGTATAGGAAAGTCCTGCCCTCACATTGTTGAACAAATTTGCTGAGGCAGGCCATACTGTATAGTCTCCGCTTAGTGTAAAGCCTTTGGTGATGATCCGGCTAAAGTTTTGTGGCTGCCATGGCTCAGTTTGCAGCGTTTTTACCCAGTCTATAAAATTGTCTATCCTGCGCAAAAAATAGCTCCCATTGAAGGCGATACGTTTATTGTTAAACTTCAGTCCTCCTTCCGCGTACCTGGATTTTTCCGGTCTTAACTGGTCATTTCCAATATTGGTTGGGCCTTTATAATAAAGATCGGTAAAAGTTGGCAAACGCTGCCCGGCACCTATGTTCGCAAATGCGCGCCAGTTGCCATAGAAGTTATATCCTGCATCCAGTCCGGGAAATGCTTGCCAGCCATAATCAGAGTTGTAATTGGTATATACACCCATATTGATGAATAATCGCTTCACTGGTTCAAATTTAAACTCCCCGAAAAACCCTGTATTACTACGGTTGCGCTTACCAAGATTACTGCTGTTAATGCTTTCCGTTCTGGCTTCGAGTCCCAATCCGAACGTTCCGACCTGCGTTTGTATGGTATTGTTTAATTCTGCGTCAAAAATGTGTGTTTGGTGATGATTATGAAACTGACCAGGCGTTTGTTTAACATACAGGTAATCGTCGACATTGTTCCTGTAGCTAACTCGGGGTATCATAATCCAGTTGGGTGTCAATGTAGTTGTGTAAGCAATTGAGGCCAGCGCAGTTTTCACTGTTTCTTCCGATTCCTTATCCCCGGGCGACGAATAAAAACCATTGGCTCCAAAATTATTGTGAATGTATCCGGCAAGCACATCAATTGCATCTGTTTTCCCTATGCTGTATTTCCCCTGGTAATACAATTTCTGATTGTTAAAAGCTGTATTGTAGCGATAACCATTGCCAGCTTCCTGACCGGCGGATAACAAATGGCTAGATCCGTCTAATGCCAGCTGCCCGCTTGCCCTGATTCCGAAATTATAATATTTATTTCCCGATGCATGGTCCTTAAAACTGCTTCCTGCAAACACATTTGCCGAAACTCCAGTCTGCTTAGCATTGCGTGTCACGATATTTACAGCTCCGGTTAATGCATTGATGCCATAAATTCTTGACGCTGATCCCCGCAATACCTCAACATGGTCTATATCATCTATGTTGATGGGCAGGTTCATCATATTATGACCCGTTTGTGGGTCGGAAACTTTAATTCCATTGATCAGAACCAGTGATTGATCGAAGGTTCCACCATCAATGCTGACGTCAGCCTGAAGGCCCGCTGGCCCTCGCTGACGAACATCAAGCCCGGAAACGTAGCTTAACAACTCGCTAACCGATCTGACAGGCAAGGCTTTGATCTTTTCGCTGTCAATGATCCAGATGTTCCTGTTCTGTTTTGAAAAAGGAAGCTGCATCCTGTTTTCTTTTACCACTACTTCGTTCAGCTTATTAATTGTGTCGGCCGTTATGCTTAACGACGGCTGCTGACCATATGTTGAGTTTGTTGTAAATATGGAAAGTATTGAGTAGAGCGTTACTGGAAAAGCAATACGTTTTAAACACATCTTATTCTAATTTCGAGCGGCAAATATAATATCTCCTCTGCAAATACCATATGTATTGGTTTGCGAATAAGTAGATGCTTTTCCCTACTTTAAACTTTATGTTTTAATACAAACCAATTTCGCTGAGTGCTATGCATACCGGTGCATACACACGTATTCTTACTCTATCTGCTGTGTCGGCCTGTGCAAGACGAATGATCCGGTTGGCACCAATACTTGTAGCTTTCGCAATTTGCCGCCATCCATCATTTCTATATACCTCCACTCCTACGCTATCTATTCTCTGGCCGAGCTTGATGTTTTCACGTAACCTGATGACAGAAAAACGAATGGGTTTAATAAAAGAAAGTTCTGCCGTAGCTTCATGTACCGCATCATCCGTTGCCCAGTAACTATATCTGTCGGCATCGGTGAGATTCGCTGCGCCAAATAAAGGCAGTTTGCCCCCACGTACGTTTGACAGGCTGATCTTTGCCCGTTTGGCCAGGTTATTTGTAAAGACCTGTTTAAGGAAAACACCAAATTTTGCCAAAGTATCTACATCGTTTTGGTGCAATATTCCTTCTGTGGTTGGCGAAAGCCCCAAATCGAGACCGCCACCTCTGCCTACGGAATTACAGTAAATATGAAAAAGCTGCGCAACAGATTTCACCTTATCGTCTTCTTCCTTGTGGTAAAACCAGCCCGGTCTTAAGGAAACGTCAGCCTCAAAGGGGATCCATTTTTTACCATTTCTTGTTCCGGTACCCAGATTGGCTTCATCCATAAAGCCCGGCATGGCCGGTTTTCCGTTCTTGCCTTTAATATCAATGGTCGCCCAACTCGTTTCCGGTGCAAGACCTTTTTCGTTACCCAGCCAGCGTACATCGGGACCTATATCACTAAATATAACTGCATTAGGTTGCATTTTTCGGGTGATGTTTTGCCATGTATTGTGCCAGTCGTAATATTCAGACTGGTCTACCCTTCGTTGTTCTTTTTTTCCACCGTAATAACCGTCGCCTCCATTGGCACCATCATGCCAGCTTATAAACAGTTCCCCGTAACCACTATACAACTCTTTTATCTGTTTTCTGTATGCTTCCACATAGGCAGGACTGCCATAAAGAGGGTTATTTCTATCCCAGGGCGAGCAATATATACCGAATTCTAGCCCCTTTTTCTTTGCTGCAAGCTGAAAATCCTTTACCATATCGCCTTTCCCATTCCTCCAGCTACTTTTACTGATGTTATAATCAGAAGTTTTCGTCGGCCAGAGTGCAAAACCATCGTGATGCTTGGCCACGGCGATGAGCCCTTTAAATCCACCTGCTTTTGCGGCTTCTACAATCTGTAATGCATTAAATCCTTTAGGATCAAATAAAGAAGGATCGGCATCACCATAGCCCCATTCCTTATTCTGGAAGGTTGTAGGCGTAAAATGCACCAGGCAGTACATTTCTGTTTCATGCCATTTCAACTGCCTTTGGGACGGTATGGCTCCATAAGGTTTTGGGGGTTGGATCTGCGCCTGAGCCACCGAAACGATGGACAGGCTAAAAGCAAATAGAATTAATCTCTTCATGATTAAAAAATAATTACAGGCTAATATAGCATTTCCAAGCCATTCTTGATGTTGCGGACGTTTAGATGGTTTGTTGCCGGTTAGCTAACCTAAAGGTCCCTGACATTTAAGCACAGCAGGGCGGATACTAAAGGGATGTTGAACGGACGCTAGCCGGGCATGTCCGTACAGTATCCGTTCAACATCCGTATAAGATCCGTATAAGATCCGTATAAGATCGGTTCAACAGTCGGTACCAGACCGACCGCAACTACTTGCTAAATTGGATTTAATACGAGAGGCCTTTCAAAAAATCCGGACATCAGGTTTTCGCTTTCTGCAACCTAATGTTATCTTTAAGGTATGAAATCAAACCTGACCACTACATTACTGATTATGCTACTTCTTGTAAGCAGTCAGCTGTCTTTTGCACAGACAAAGCAGCTATTTGACGGAAAAGATTTAAGGGGCTGGCATAGCGATGTCCCTAAAAAAGACCAGAACCCGGATATCCAACCCTCCTTTATTGTACGCGATGGAATGCTGGTGAGCCTGGGTAGTCCCGGCGGACACCTGATTACTGATACAACTTATCAAAATTACCGCCTTGAAATACAGTATCGCTTTGCGGCAAAACCCGGAAACTGTGGGGTACTGGTACATGCGTCGACACCCAGGGCACTATATGGTATGTTTCCAAAATCAATAGAAGTACAGATGATGCATAAAAATGCTGGCGATTTCTGGTGTATTGAAGAAGATATCACCGTGCCTGATATGGAGACCAGACGTGGCACCAAAGCAAACTGGGGTATAAACGGTGATAAGCTGCGCCGGATTAAAAGGCTGACAGACAATTTAGAAAACCCTCTTGGCCAATGGAATAAAATGACAATCGAATGCCTGGACGATCAGATAAAGGTTTGGGTTAATGGTAAGCTAGCAAATTACGGAACAAATTGCACTGCCAGAAGCGGACAAATCGCACTGCAGGCCGAAGGAGCGGAAGTAGAGTTTAAAAAGGTGGCACTTAAGCCGATTAAAAGGCTGAGCAAAGACTAAACTTTCCCATCCAGCGTTTTTATAACATAAAACAGGAACATCTTTATCTATAAATCAAGTATTTTTGCTTCATGACCAACAAGCCTGACTCCCAAAAAAAGGCCGCATTGCTAAAATGGCTAAAAAAAATTGGCGTGTGGGGCTTTCTGTTTTTCCTCGTAAAGGGCCTTATCTGGCTTGCATTAGGGTATTGGGTGCTGAAATAGTCTATTTTGGATTGAATTTTAAAAAATCAATCTTTTAACAAATAATATTTTGATTTCGAAGTAAAAAATGTTATTTTTGTTAAATATTTAAAATAATAATACAATGCAACAAGGAACAGTAAAATTTTTCAATGAAACAAAAGGTTTTGGTTTTATAGTACCAGCTAATGGTGATGCCGAGATTTTTGTTCATTCTTCTGGCTTAATAGATAGTATTCGTGAGAATGATTCTGTAAGCTATGACATCGAGCAAGGTAGAAAAGGCTTGAACGCAATTAATGTTAAGATTAGCTAATCAAAATATTTATAAATTGTTAAAAACATCCACCCTAACAGGTGGATGTTTTTTTTTGCTGGCCCAGGTAAAACTTTAGTCTGCCCGGATTGTTTATTTCTATAAATCTTTAACAACATGGGACTATTAAAAACAGCATTGATAGGTGCCGCGGTGTACGGCACGATTAAATACCTTACCAGAAAAGACATGAACGGGCGTTCGATGGTTGATGATATCAAAGAAAAGGCTCCTGAGTGGATGGAAAAAGTCAAAAATATGAAAAGGGAATTCCAGGTAAATGTGGAACGCCAACGGCACTAATCAATAGATGTGTTGCTGTTTCATAAAGTCCAATTCTTCTTTAGTGATATGTTCATCATCAATTGCTGGAGCTGTGGCGATTTTAGCAATTCTCAATTCATCCATAATGTCTACAAAATTCTTGTAGCTGGCCGCTGCTGTAGGTTTAACGATTACAAATAACGACCTTTCCGGACGGCCAGAATTTGCCAGCTCAACCTTTAGCTTGTTCGCCCGCAGGGATGCGCTCACTGCATCAAAGCCTCCGGTTGCCGGCTGACTCTTATTCAATTCTCCCATATACCAGGCCACTTTATTATTTTTTCCCAAGAGAATGGTCATAGAACGCGAGGCAGGAGCTGGTTCCTGTATGTCGTCCATCGGCTGATCTGGTTTTGCAATATCCATTGCTATTGGTTTAGATAAAGAAGTGGTCAGCATAAAAAAAGTGATCAGCAAAAATGCCAGATCAACCATAGCCGTTAAATCGACTTTTGGTACTGTCTTTCTGTTTCGGGAATTGTTTAATTCGGCCATAATAATTGCTTTAGTTCAAATTTAGGATGCTTGAATCAATTGGATTCCATAAGTCAAAAAAACCTATGTTATGGAGAGGCCTGAAGGTTGTTTATATTTGCATTCAACATTTGACAACGAATTAAAGTATGAATAATATAGTCATATTAAGCGGTGCAGGCATCAGTGCAGAAAGCGGTCTTAAAACATTTAGAGATGGTGATGGTTTGTGGGAGAATCATCGGATCACCGATGTTGCCACTCCGGAAGCATGGAAGCGTAACCCTGAACTGGTACAGCAGTTTTATAATGAGCGGCGGAAATCTGTACTTGAGGCCCGGCCTAACGAAGCACATAAGGCCCTGGCCAGATTACAGGAAAGGTACAATGTTCAGATCATCACCCAAAATATTGATGACCTACACGAGCGTGCAGGTTCCAAAAACGTACTTCATTTACATGGAATAATTACCATGGCACAATCGGACATTGACGCTGGGCTTACCTATCCAATAGCGGGTTGGAAGCTTAGTTTTACTGATTTATGTACTTATGGAAAACCCTTGCGGCCACACGTAGTATGGTTTGGCGAGGATGTTCCTAATATGGAACCGGCTGCAAGACTTTGCAGAAAAGCCGATGTATTTGCGGTGATTGGTACCAGCTTACAGGTATACCCTGCTGCCAGCTTAACTCAATATGTCCCGAAGCAGGCAATCAAATATGTTATTGATGTAAATCTGCCCCATATAAACGCTGTCGATCAGCTGAGACAGATTGAACAACGGGCAACGATTGGAGTGCCTATGATGGTGAAAGAACTGATGGCATGGGATTCCAGCAAATAAGCTTGAATGTAATGACGTATTCTTCCGCTGAACCCATAAATTGTTTGTAGCTTTACAGCCATATAAAAGTACCTCATGGCCGTATTACACAGAAAAGAAGAGAAAATTGAAGTTGTACTTAGTAAACTTCCAAAAGACTACACTGATAAACAGTTTATTGATATGTTTATACAACTTTACTCGAGAGACTGGGGAAAGATAAAAGCCAATTATATCAAGCAGTCGCAGGATAAAGAACCGGGGACAGTCATCACCATGCCAAAGCCAGAAATCTACCTGAAAAATATCTTACAGGTTTACCTGGAAAATTCTAAATAAGCTTAATTTCATATCGCATTTAACAGCAAAAGGCCCATTAGTAATGGGCCTTTTGCTGTTAAATGCTTTTGAGTATGATTCGAACCAACAGGCATCATAAAAATCTATGCCGCCCCGGTAAACAAATATGCCCCTACGTGTACACCCTACAAAAAAACTAGACACCGACGTAAACACCTATGCACCTTATGTAATAACCACACACATCCTCCGTAAACAACTATGCATCACACATATGCGCTCTGGTTAAAAATAAAATATGCTTTCTGCGAAGCGACCTAGGCGCTCTTTGCTCCCCTTCAGGAGCCTATGAGATGCCAGACGCTGAGGAGAACGGCTTATTTTATCAGTTTATAAGGCCTTCTGTCTTTAACAACACGGTCTTCAGTCCATCTTTGTTCCTTCCGCCAGCTGTTGCATAAAAAGGCTGTCCGCCTCCACCGCCCTGAATATCCTTAGCCAATTCGCGAACAATATTTGATGCATTTAACCCTTTCTCTTTTACCAGGTTTTCTGACAACATCACGGTTATTCCCGGTTTATCATCAATTAACGTTGTAAATACGAGTAAAAGATCATCCACCAGGTCTTTTACAGCGAAAGCGAGATTTTTTACTGCATCTGCATTAGGCAGGTCTACATGAGTTGCAATAAGATTCACACCGTTGATGGTTTTAAGATGATGCACGATTTCATGCTTAAGGTTATCAGAATGCTCTGATATTGCTTTCTCAGCCTCTTTTTTCAGTTTGTTGTTCTCTTCAATCAATGCGGAAACGGCTAGAGACAGGTCCTTATTTCCTTTTAGCAGCGCACGCAATTCGTTTAGTTCCCGATTTTGATCCAAAATAAAGGCTTCTGCTTTGTCGGCAGTGATCGCCTCAATTCGTCTTACTCCTGCGGCCACAGCGCCTTCAGCGATGATTTTAAAGTAGCCGATCTGGCCTGTAGCGTTAACATGCGTACCGCCGCAAAGCTCTTTAGAATAGTGATCATCAAATGTAATGATACGTACCAGGTCGCCATATTTCTCTCCAAACAAAGCCGTTACCCCGCTTGAAATAGCCTCATCATAAGGCACATAGCGCTGTTCCTTAAGCGGAATGTTTTCCCTTATTTTCTGGTTTACCAGATGCTCTATTTGCGCCAGTTCTTCATCGGTAACTTTAGCAAAATGCGAAAAATCAAAACGCAGATAATCAGGGTTCACCAGCGAACCTTTCTGGTTCACGTGATTGCCCAGCACTTTCTTTAACGCGGCATGGAGTAAATGCGTTGCGGTATGGTTGTCTTGTGAGAGCAGACGCTTGTTCTCATCAATAACGGCCCAGAAATGTCCTTCAACATCTTCCGGAAGGGTATCAGTATAATGTACAATGACTCCGTTTTCTTTTTTTGTATCGGTAATTTCAACGAAGAACAGCCGACTATGATCTTCCAGCCGGCCGGTATCTCCAACCTGACCGCCACTTTCCGCATAGAAAGGCGTTTTATTTAGCACAATCTGATATTGCTCCTTCCCTTTTGCAATTACTTTACGATATTTAATGATCTCTGTTTCCACTTCGAAGTCGTCATAGCCAACAAACTCGACCTCAAGGTCGGGATTAACCAGTATCCAGTCGCCGGTGTCAACTGCAGTAGCTGCACGTGAACGTTCCTTCTGTTTAAGCAGAGCCTTATTATACTCGTCCATATCTACCGACCAGCGCTTTTCCCTGGCCATTAATTCGGTCAGATCTATCGGAAACCCATAGGTATCATTCAGCTCAAATGCAAAGTCACCTGCGATCACCATCTGGTCTTTCAGAATGCTGTATACCCATTGGTCCTCAAATGACTTTTCAGGATCAATAGCGTTCTCCGACATCAAAAATTCAGCCTGCTTTTTAGTGTAATTATCAAAGCGTTGGATACCAGTAGCTAAAGTTCTTAAGAAGGAAACTTCCTCTTCAAGAACCACCTTCTGCACAAAGTCCTGCTGTAAGGTAAGCTCCTCAAAAACACCTTTAAACTGTTCTGCCAAAACAGGTACCAGCTCGTTTAAAAACGGATCTTTCAGGTTTAAAAAAGTATAGGCATATCGTACAGCGCGACGTAGAATGCGACGGATCACATACCCGGCTTTGGTATTCGAAGGTAGCTGCCCATCGGCAATAACGAAAGAAATGGCACGGATATGATCGGCCATGACGCGCATTGCGATATCTGTTTTTTCTTCTTCGCCGTATTTAATACCGGCTTTAGCCGATATGAACTGGATCAAAGGTTGAAAAACATCGGTATCATAGTTGGAGGATTTACCCTGAAGCACCCGTACCAGACGTTCGAAACCCATTCCCGTATCTACGTGCTGAGCTGGTAATGGTTGCAAGGAGCCGTCTTTAAGACGGTTAAACTGCATAAATACATTGTTCCAGATCTCGATCACCTGTGGGTGGTCAGCATTGACAAGCAATTTGCCTTCAATAGCTTTGCGCTCATGATCGGGGCGGCAGTCGACATGGATCTCAGAGCAGGGGCCACATGGTCCGGTATCACCCATTTCCCAGAAATTATCTTTTTTGTTCCCCAGGATAATGCGTTCTTCGGGTACATATTGTTTCCAAAGTTCATAAGCTTCTGTATCTCTTGGTAGACCTTCTTTTTCATCGCCCTGAAAAATAGAAACATAGAGCTTATCTTTCGGGATCTTATAAACTTCTGTCAGCAACTCCCAGCTCCAGGCAATCGCTTCCTTCTTAAAATAATCGCCAAAACTCCAGTTCCCTAGCATTTCGAACATCGTATGGTGATAGGTATCAATTCCTACTTCTTCTAAATCATTATGTTTACCGGAAACCCTCAGACAGCGCTGGGTATCGGTTACCCTGGGATATCTAACAGGTGCCTCGCCCAAAAACAAGTCCTTGAACTGGTTCATCCCTGCATTGGTAAACATCAGGGTTGGGTCATTTTTAACTACGATTGGTGCAGATGCAACGATATGGTGCTGTTTCGATTCAAAAAAATTTAGGTACGCCTGTCTGATTTCCTTAGCTGTCATCCTCTGTTGTTTTATTTGGAACAAAATTAGCATATTATTGGAGTATTTCCGTACTATCGGTTTACATAAAACCGCGCTTTTATGAGGCCGATAATTTATTTGCTGATTTTTTTTAAGTATGTCCATGGATACCTGCCTAACTTTTCCTAAGTTTGACTACTTTAAATAAAACCCGTAATTAACTAATAATCAATACAACATATGCCTTACAAAGAAAGGGAGATAAATAAAATGTATTATACAATGGGGGAAGTGACCGAGATGTTTGGCGTAAACGCATCCCAGATCCGTTTTTATGAAAAGGAGTTTGATGTTCTTCAGCCTAAAAAGAACAAGAAGGGAAATAGGTTATTTACGCCTGAGGATATTGAAAATTTAAAGATCATTTTTCATCTGGTCGATGACAAAGGCTTTACATTGAAAGGTGCAAAAGAACACCTCAGGAACAATAGCGGTGAAGTAAAGGAAAACCAGAAAATCATCGCCTCCCTTGAAAAATTAAAAGACTTCTTGTTAAAGCTGAACGAAGAAATTTAATTTATTCCTTAAATATTTTTTTATATCGTAAATATTATAGTGGTTTGGCTGATTTATCCTAACCACTATGAAAATATTATGTTTGTCATTTCTGCTGCTATCCGGGCTAAGCACAATGGCACAGGACGAGGAAATTCGGGCTGTTATAGAAAACCTTGCAGAGACCACAGGGGATGATGAAGATTTTTCTGAGCTCACCGAAAGGCTCTTTTTTTTCCGTAAACACCCTATAAACTTAAACAAGACTACCCCCGAGGCACTAAAAAGTCTGTTCTTCCTCTCATCACTTCAAATCAGCAACTTCTTCGGATACCTGGGAAAAACCAGGCTAATGGACGTCTTGGAGTTACAGGCTATTCCCGGCTTTGATCCGGAGACCATAAACAGGCTCATGCCTTTTGTAAGCGTAGCAAATCTCCAGGGCTATGAGCAATTAAGACCAAAACACCTGTTAAATGCCGGCAGTCACGATCTGACTTTAAGATATGCCAGATTGTTGCAAAAACAAAAGGGATTTGAAGAGTTACCAGGCAGCAGGTATCTGGGTACAGCTGAAAAATTATTATTAAAATACAGGTACAGTTTTCAGGGGATAATATCTGCCGGACTGGTGATGGAGAAAGATGCGGGAGAAAGATTGCTTAATCGCAAAAGCGCTATGGATCACCTTTCTGCACATCTGGCTTTGTTTAAACTCGGCAGAATTAAAAAACTGGTACTGGGCGATTATAGCATGCAGTTTGGACAGGGACTGACCTTATGGTCTGGCTTTGCATTTGGAAAAGGTCCCGATGTAACCAGTGTCGCGGCAAAAGACTTAGGCTTAAAACCATATACCTCGGCCAACGAGTCTATTTTCTTCCGTGGAGCAGCCACTACGGTCAATCTCATCAAAAGCGTCGACTTAAGCGCATTCATTTCGTTCAGAAAGCTTGACGCAAGCTTGAAGATTCTTCCGGATGGTAGTTTTACCCTTTCGAACATCAACAGCAGTGGTCTCCATCGAACACAAACTGAACTTAAAAATCAAAAGTCATTGACACAGCTAGCTTATGGTGCCGCCTTGCAATATGTTAGCGATAACCTGAACATGGGCTTAATCGCTTATGAAAGCCACTATCAACACCGGTTCATTACTGGCACCTCATCATACAATAAGTACGGTTTCAGCGGGAAGCAGCTTGTCAATATGGGAATGCATTATAATTACAGCTTCAAAAATGTTTATTGGTACGGAGAAATCGCACAGAGTGCGGGAACAGGGAAGGCCATAATAAATGGAGCAATGGCCACTTTATCCCCTAAAGTATCGGCGGTATTGTTATACAGAAGTTATGATAAAGATTACCATAACTTTTTTAGCAGTGCTGTGGGAGAGGGTGCAGAAACCAATAATGAAAGAGGTTGGTATGCTGGATTGAATTACTTATTACCAGGGCACTTAACCTGGTCGGTATACAGTGATTATTTCAGATTCCCCTGGCTGAAGTATCGGGTCGATTCCCCTTCCTCAGGGTATGAAATATTAAACCAGCTAAGCTATGCAAAGAGTAAAAGATTCAAAGCGGCTTTGCGATTTAAGCGGGAACAGAAGGAGCAAAATCCGGACGATGGCAGTGACGACAACCATTTGGACCAAGTGGTAAAACAGAATTACAGATTAGAATGGAACTGGAAGCTTAACCAGAAGTTTAACTTTCAGCAAAGAACAGAAATAGCTCAATATCAAAAGGGTATAAAACTTAAAGAAACAGGATACATGCTCTATCAGGACATTAGTTACAGCCCCAAACCTTCCAGGTTTTCAGGCAACCTGCGTCTTGCCTGGTTTAACACCCCTTCTTATAATAGTCGGATCTACGCTTATGAAGACGATGTGCTGAATGGATCCGGTTCGGGAGTATACGCTGGCAAAGGTTTTCGCACTTTTATAAACGCCAGATATAGCCCGGCAACAAAAATCGATATCTGGCTCAGATGCGCGACTTTCATTTACCTGGGTGCAATAACAATAGGCTCCGGACTGGACGAAATCGAAGGCAACGCAAAAACAGAGGTTAAAGTTCAGCTAAGGTACCAGTTTCCATGAAAACAGCGATATTCCCCTATCAACATGAGCTTGTTTTCGCAAGAATACTGATTCCGTTTACCCTGGGGATCCTGACGTTCTATGAATGTAAAGCCTACTGGATTTTAAATGGCCTTTTCCTTATAAATATTTTTTTGCTGGTCCTGCTCATCCTGAATTCGAGTTACAAAATGATAAATGGCAAGGATTATAGTGGTCTGTGGGGGCTGATATTTCAGGCCTTCTTGTTTTTTGCCGGAAGCTTATCTTGTATTTTATATAAACAATGTATTAGATCTGATTATTATGCATTTAAAAAATCAAAGTATCTAAAAATTCAGATTATTAGCGAGCCGGAAAAACGACAAAATATAATTCTGTTTGATGGCCTTGTCACGAAAACAGTCAGACTAAGTAGCTCATTATCAACACAATTAAACAACAAGTACGATTTTCATTCCGCTTCTGGCAAAATCAGGGTTACCATACTTACAAATCGTGACGGATTGGCCTTAAAATATGGCGAAGAGCTGCTCATACCAGCTATATACAGGGAGACCGAACCACCGCTTAACCCAGCTGAATTTAATTTTAAGGACTGGCTTGCGACACAGAACATTTATCATCAAGTTCTTCTAAGGGATAATGAATTCATCAGATTAAACACAAATACAGGGAACAGTCTTATTCGGTTAGCTTTAGCCTTAAGAGAAGAACAGGTTTCGGTTTACCGTAAACTGATTAAAAATAATGACGCGTTTTCCATTGCGGCTACACTCATATTGGGATACCGGACAAATTTAAGTGCAGAAATGCTTGATATCTATTCTAAAACAGGCACTATTCATGTCTTATCTGTTTCAGGTATGCACGTGGGTCTGGTGTATGTCATATTGAACTGGCTCTTATTTTTTTTGAACGGCAAAAAGATTTTCAGGGCGTTAAAAACCATGATCATACTCGCTTTGATCTGGTTCTATGCCCTCCTTACCGGCTTCTCTCCCTCTGTGTTACGTGCTGCAGTTATGATCTCTGTTTTTATCACAGCGACGTTATTTAACAGGAATTCAAACAGTTATAACACTATCGCTTTTGCGGCTTTTTGCTTATTGGTATATCATCCTTTTTTAATCTGGGATGTCGGATTCCAGCTTTCCTTTATGGCTGTTTTCGGATTAGTATATCTGCAACCTAAAATTAAAGACATGTTGCCGTTAAAATGCCCGTGGTTAACCAAAGGTTGGAGTGTGATCGCAATGTCTTTAGCTGCACAGCTGAGCACCTACCCTTTCAGTGTCTATTACTTTCATCAGTTCCCCGTCTATTTTTTACTCAGCAACCTGTTTATTATGCTTCCTGCTGCTTTAATCATGTACACGGGCATCCTTGTGCTTATATTCAAACTGGAGTGCCTCGGCACGCTGTTCGAATGGCTCATCATTTTTATGAATTCAGGTTTAACAAGGATCTCAACTTTTCCATTATCAGGTATATCTGCGATATGGCTTACCAAAACGGAACTGGCTTTGCTATGTCTTGCGCTGACCTTATTCATCATCTCGCTAAACGAACTAAGAAAGCAATTACTCATAATCTCAGTTACGATTTTTCTATGTTTTCAGAGCCTGATTGCATATGACGAACTGCGGGGAATTCATCAAAAAAAGACCATGCGGTTTAACTTAAAAAAAAATTATGCTGTAGCACTCCTTAATGCTCAGCAAGCTATTTTATTTACGGATGTCAAACCCGGAAGTAAAACATACCGTTATTTTATCAAGCCTGCGCTTGACCAGCATCGGATAAACCGAATATTATTTAAGGTTGTTCCTTAATCCGGTTAAGAAGATAAAACGTATGTTTTGCTACCCTTAAATGTTATCTTATATTTATATTTGGCTCAACTTAACTGAATATTTGTATGACTGAACCATTGGTTTTATACAGTGTAAACCAGCGTATAGCTACCATTTCTATTAACCGTCCTGAAAAGCGCAATGCTTTGAATCCTGACTTGGTTGCTCAGCTCACAGCTGGATTTGTCAAAGCATCCCAAGACGAGGAAGTCAAAGTTGTTATCTTAAAGGCCAATGGCCCCGCTTTTAGTGCAGGTGCAGATCTTAACTACCTGCAACAACTACAGCAAAATACTTATGAAGAGAACCTTCAGGATTCTGAAAATCTTAAAAACCTGTTTACCACCATTTATTACTTACCGAAAGTCGTCATTGCACAAGTCGAAGGTCATGCAATAGCCGGAGGCTGTGGTTTGGCCACTGTGTGCGATATCATATTTTCTGTCCCCGAAGCCAGTTTTGGATATACCGAAGTAAGACTTGGATTTGTACCAGCCATTGTTTCCTGCTTTTTACTGCGCAAAACAAGCGAGACGATTGCAAAAAAAATCCTTCTTACCGGAGCACTTTTATCTGCCCAGGAGGCTTTAAATTACGGGCTGATCACTTTTGTAACAAACAAGGAAGATATCAGTCTTAATGTAAAGAAATTTGCATTAAGTTTGTGTAATGAAGCTTCGGCGAATTCATTAATGGTTACAAAGCAGCTCGTGGGACAAATCACCAACCCCGAACTGGACAAAATGCTTTCGGACGCGGTGCAGATCAATGCCCGTGTGAGAGAGAGCGAAGATTTCAAAAAAGGAGTTGCTGCTTTTATCAGCAGGAAAAAAATTAACTGGTAAACTAAATTATATTTTAAAATATGTTTAAATCTATTAAAACAGGAGTTCTGGCCATTATTCTAATTGCTACAGCAATTATTGCTAAGGGTCAGCAAATGATTGATGCCGGAACAATTACATATGGTATAGAATATCTACTGACCGAAGATCAAAAAAAACAAGTTGACCCTTCGGTATTGCCGTCAGAAAGCAAAGTTGAATTTAACGGAAATATGTCAAAAGTACAGATAGATATGGGTATGGCTATGTTAAAAGTACTGACAGACGCATCCATCAAAAATGCCCTGGTATTGGTCGACATCCCTATGATGCAAAAACAATACGCTGCAAAAATGTCTAAAGCTGACATCGAGCAGCAATCTGGTTCATTAAAATTCAGTGGATTTACCGCAACCGGGGAAAAACAAAATATTGCTGGGTTTAACGCGGAAAAATACAATTATAAGGATAACAACGGTGCTGCATATGAACTTTGGGCGACAACAGAATTGAAACTGCCGGCAGGTGCAAACCCTCCGGGTTTTGAGGAATTAAAAGGCACACCCATAAAATTTTCAAATGTCCAGGATGGCTTCAAAACCGTCTTGACGTTAAAAAGTATAAAAGAAGGAAAAGTTGGGCCATTCTCATTAGCTATTCCTTCGGGATACGAAGAAAAGACGATGGCAGAATTAAAAAGCATGAGGGGCGGCCGTTAACCCTTAAGGAAAATGTTTAAAAGCCTGTTCTTTTTTGTCCGCTTTTTTTTATTCTGGCTGTCCTTCTTTTTTATCGACCGCCTGATATTTATATTTATCTATTATAAGAAAATAGCTACTGTACCTTTCCCTGAAACAGCAGCTACTTTTTATCACGCCATACCCTTAGACTTGTCCATGACTGCATATATTGTGGTCATCCCGCTCTTCAGCTATATGTACTGGCTTTTAAACGGCCGCAAAATTGTAGAACTAAAATGGGTTTCGGTTTACAATACCATCCTTATTTTTATTTTTAGTATACTGTCTGTCGTAAACTTTAACATTTATCGGGAATGGGGCAGTAAAGTAAACGCAAAAGCCCTGGGATTTGCATTCAGCTCTCCGAAAGAAGCAATGGCTTCGAGCGCATCTTCGCCACTTGGCTTGTCCATATCTTTACTGATCTTGTTAGCCGTTTTAGGCTTCATCCTTCAACGCTTTGTAGTTTCAAGAAAGCTAACGTTTATCACAAGTCCAATCTGGTCCCGCGCAGTCTTGTGCCTCGTGCTGGCAGCTTCAAACTTTTTACTAATCAGAGGCGGGTTAGGCGGGTCGCCCATTACTCAAAGCATGGCCTACTTTTCTAAGGATCAGGTATTGAACAATGCTGCTGTGAATACCGAATGGAACCTTATTTCAAGCGTACTGGCAGCAAAGATGACCAAGACCAACCCTTACCTTTATCTGGATAAAAACCAGGCTGCAAAAAATGTCAGGACACTATATACTCCTTCGAAGGACACTACAATAAATATACTGAATACCAAACGCCCTAATGTCGTTCTGGTTATTATGGAGAGTTTTACGGCCGACCTGACGAAGACCCTTGGCAACGAAGAAGGTATTACTCCTCATTTTGATGCGCTGATAAAGGAAGGAGTTCTCTTCAGTCAGATCTATTCCCCCGGAAACCGTACGGATAAAGGCTTAATCGCCACGCTCGCCGGCTTCCCTACCCTTGGCACTGGAAGCATTGTAAAATGGCCCGAAAAAATGCAGAAATTGCCGGCCATTTCCCGGTCTCTATTTAAAGTTGGCTACCACACTTCCTTTTTTTATGGAGGAGAATCCGAATTTGACAACTATAAAGCCTTTATCTTAAGTCATGACTACCAGAAACTGGTGGATAAGAACAGTTTTAAAGGGAATGAAATGAAATCCCCTTGGGGCAAATTTGACGAAGTGGTATTTGAGCGGCAGCTTAATGAGCTGAACGAGGAAAAACAGCCCTTCTTTTCTACCCTCCTAACCTTAACCAATCATGAGCCCTTCGAGCTGCCCGGAAATTCAAAATTCGGAAGGGCCGATAATATTGCGAAATTTAAAAGTACTGCATATTATACAGATTCCTGTGTGGGCGCTTTCTTAAGTAATGCAAAAAAACAACCCTGGTATCAAAATACATTATTTGTATTTGTGGCTGATCACGGACATTTGTTTCCGAAAAACGCTTACGAAATCTCCTATCCGCAACGTTATCACATCCCATTGTTATTTTACGGAAATGCGATCAAAGAAGAATTCAAAGGACTGAAATTCAACAACGTAGGGAGCCAGACAGATCTGGCAGCTACCTTACTGGCCCAGCTTGATCTGCCTTCAAAAGATTTTATATGGAGTAAAAATCTACTGAATCCATATAGCAAACCCTTTGCCTTTTTTAGCTGGGACAATGGAATGGGCTTTATTGATAACCAGCAATGTGTTACATTTGACAATGTAGGAAAAATGATCCTCTATAACACCAATGCAAAGAACACAGTACAAACATCTGAAACACTTGATCATGCAAAGGCATACCTGCAAAATGTATATCGTCAATTTATTGAACTTTAATTTTATGAACTTTCGAAACTTCGTTTTTAAACTCGTAGTAGTCGTATTGATCGGCTTTTGCGGAATAGCCAATGCACAAAAGAAATCTGAATTAAAGTGGACAAAAGATGGAAACGCTTATTACCAGATCGCAGATGGCGAACTGATCACCATATCTTTACCCCAAAATGAGCGCAAAACCATTGCCGGGCGTAATTTATTATACTCCAGCGGGCTTAATCTGGGCGAAATCAAAGATTTTGAGCTTTCGGAAGACGGCACCAAAGTACTGATTTACACCAATAGCAAAAAAGTTTGGCGCTATGAAACGCGGGGTGATTACTTTGTGGCCGATTTAAAAGCCAATACACTTACTCAAGTTGGCAAAGGCAGACCTGCTTCTTCGCTGATGTTTGCCAAATTCTCGCCGGATGGCCTTAAAGTAGCCTATGTTAGCAAACACAACCTTTATGTAGATGACCTGCAGGCTAAAAGCACGAGGGCGCTGACGACAGACGGAACCGAAAGGATGATCAACGGTACTTTTGACTGGGTGTATGAAGAGGAGTTTGATTGCAGAGATGGTTTCCGTTGGAGCCCTGACGGACAGTCGATCGCCTACTGGCAAATTGATGCTACCAAAATCAGGAACTTTTTAATGATCAATAACACGGATTCTATTTATCCGTTTACCATTCCGGTAGAATATCCTAAAGTCGGGCAAGATCCCTCGTCCTGTAAGGTAGGAATCGTTAACGTAGCCAGTGCGCAAACCAAATGGTTAGATATCCCGGGAGATAAAGTTCAGAACTATATTCCAAGAATGGACTGGATCCCAAATACCAATGAAGTCATTTTACAGCAACTGAACAGGGAGCAGAATATGAGCAAACTGTTCGTGGCCAATGCTGCTACGGGAGCGGCAGAAAACATCTATAAAGAAACAGACAAAGCGTGGATAGATGCAGGCAATGGCTGGGAATGGATAAATGAGGGCAAAGATTTCATCTGGATGAGCGAAAAAGATGGATGGCGTCATGCGTACCGGATCAGTAAAGATGGAAAAAAACAGACCTTGATTACTAAAGGGGACTTTGATATCATTGAAAGCTCACTTGTTGACGAGAAAAACAACTTACTGTATTATATGGCATCGCCATTAAATGCTACTCAGAAATATTTGTTTAAAACGAAATTAAGCGGTGGTGGAAAATCTGAGATGGTCACTCCTTCCATCCTGCCGGGAACCCATTCTTATCAAATCTCGCCTAACGGTGTATTCGCACGTCATACTTACACTAGCGCCCTTGTACCTCCGATTACAGAATGGATGAGAATAACAACGCTGAACCCTTTAACAATGGCAGGCAGCATCACCAATCAGCTCGGCAGGATAAAGCCACCGAAAAATAAAGTTGAGTTTTTTAAAATAAAAACTGAAGATGGTATTGAATTGGATGGCTGGATGAAAAAGCCTGATAATTTTGACCAGACCAAGAAATATCCCGTAGTGTTCTACGTTTATGGAGAGCCTGCCGGTCAAACTGTTACTGACACTTATGGCACGGGCCAGAATCGACTGTATGCGGGTGATATGGCTAAAGACGGCTACGTTTATATTTCCATTGAGAACAGAGGTACCCCTGCCCCGAAAGGACGCGAATGGCGTAAAAGCATTTATAAGAACATCGGTGTTTTAAATATCAGAGATCAGGCGATGGCGGCTAGAAAGATACTCGAATGGCCATTTATTGATAAAAATAGGGTTGCAGTCTGGGGATGGAGTGGAGGCGGTTCGTCAACCTTAAATCTGCTGTTCCAATACCCCGAAATCTATAAGGCAGGCATTGCCATAGCGGCAGTTGGAAATCAGCTAACATACGATAACATCTATCAGGAACGCTATATGGGCTCTCCGCTGGTTACAAAAGAGGCTTACATCAAAGGGTCTCCGGTTACGTATGCTAAAAATCTTCAGGGAAATCTCTTGTATATACACGGAACGGGTGACGACAATGTGCATTATCAGAATGCGGAAATGCTGATCAACGAATTGATCAAAAATAAAAAAGTATTTCAAATGATGTCTTACCCAAACAGAACGCATAGCATTAATGAAGGGGAAGGCACATCAGAACATCTCGCACTTACCTATACCCAGTTTTTACAGCAGTACTGCCCACCGGGAGGTCGGTAAATTAATTCTAAATAATAAGATTGAATATGGTTTTCCTCGAGAACGAACACATTAAAGTTTCTTTCACAAAAAAAGGAGCAGAACTACGAAGCGTACTAAACAAAATAAACAATTCTGATTATCTATGGAATGGCAACCCTGCTTACTGGGGAAAGTTCAGTCCCGTGCTTTTTCCTATTGTGGGCGCTTTAAAGAACAACACTTATTATTACAAAAATGAGAAGTATCAGCTATCAAGACATGGTTTCGCAAGAGATTTTGAATTCGAGGTCGATCAGCCAGGTATAGAAAACATTATTTTTACGCTTTCTCATAATGAGGAAACCTTAAAAATCTATCCTTTTCAATTTAGGCTGCAGATAAAGTATAAGCTAACTGGGTCAGGCTTATCCTGCACCTATCAGGTTAGCAATCCGGACCAACAGACTTTGTTATTTTCAATTGGTGCGCATCCTGCCTTTAAGGTCCCGTTACAACGTGGACTGGAATATACCGACTATTTTCTGGAGTTTAACAACGATGACACCCTATCTTATCATAAGATTGACCACGATCTAATTGCCAATGAAACCGTTGAAATTGAACTGAAAGACAAAAAATTGCCATTAAGACACGAGCTTTTTTATGATGATGCGCTGGTTTTTAAATCTTTAAAAAGTGATTGTATTTCCATCCGTAGCCAGAAGAGTCCGAATGGTCTCCATTTTAAGTTTAAGGACTTTCCATTTTTTGGCATCTGGTCAGCAAAAGATGCTGACTTCCTATGTCTTGAACCATGGTGCGGGATTGCTGATGGCCTGCACCGTACACAAAAGCTGGAAGAAAAAGAAGGCATTATATCTTTAGCTCCAGGTGAAATCTGGAGCAGAACATGGGAAATTGCATGCTTTTAAGCAGTTGATATTTTAAGAGCAGGAAGATGAACGCTAAATTTAGTGCCTTTATTTGCACCTTCACTTTCTGCAAAGACCTTGCCTCTATGTGCTTCTACAAGAACCTTCACTATGGAAAGACCCAATCCGGTTGAGTGTTCCCCGTAAGTAGGCTGGGCACTTAAGCGGGTAAAGCGTTGAAATAATTGTGTTTTATCTTCCATAGTTAAACCTGGTCCCTCATCTTTAACGGCTATGATTACTTTATCATCGGCAGTTTGTACCTGCACATAGATATTGGTATCAAAGGGTGAATACTTGATGGCATTATTGACCAGATTATCTACTATTTCATTCAGCTTACCTTCATCTGCATTTATAAATACATCTGTTTCGGCATTAAAATGGATAATTTGACCCTTTCTTTCTGCCAAAGGCTGGTTCATGGCTACTACACAACTTACGAGATAGGATACATTTAATTTTACGAGCAGCAGTCTCATTTCATCAGCTTCCATACTTCCTGGTTGCAACAATTCGTCTACAATGCGCACCATGTTTAAACTGGCCATTTTGATCTGATCACACATGGTATCCACTATATCCGGGTCATGTTTTTTAAGTTTGATCAGATCTGCACGAACAGGAATGGTGCTGAGCGGGTTTTTCAGATCATGAGCAGTTGCGTTTAACATTTGATTGTGGTTTGCCGCCAGCAGCTGCGAGGCCAGCTTAAGCTCAATCTGGTTCATTGCAACATCTCGTAAATCACTCAAAATCTCCTGCTCCTCATCTGTAAGGACCCTCGGCACTTTATCGATGACACAAAAAGCCCCAAGATTAACTCCGTCTTTTGTTTTAAGTGGAAATCCTGCGTAAAATCGCAGTCCAAAATCGCCGACAACCAGTTTATGACCCATTGTTCTTGGATCGGTTGCAGCGTTTTCCACCAGGTAAAAATCATCTGACAGGACAACATCTGTATATAGGCCTTCCTCTCGCCTGACCTGTTCTCTATCCAAACCGTATCTGGATTTTAGCCATACCGTATCCTTATCTACAAAACTGATGATAGCTACCGGTACCTTAATGAGTTTTGCTGCAAGTTCGGTTAATTTATCAAAAGTTGCATCGGGAATGGTATTTAATATATCATACTTATGCAAGGTTCTGATCCGCTCCTCTTCAGGTGAAATGAAATCAGGATTTGTATGTGTAGTCATGAGCGAAAAAAATAGGGTGACGATAAAGTTAACATTGTCACTTCACAAAACAAAATAAACCTTACTTAAATACAGCAGTTCTTTTACTTGAAGTATGCGCATTAAAAATACCTAAGGCCCCGTTATTAAAATTTGAGACTGGATTAGCAGGCGCAACGGGCGGCCCGTTCCCACCACTTATCTGGCCCAAATTGTACAAATACCTGTAAACATTACGATCTATACACTGAAATTCCACATGCAGACTGTCGCCGGGCGTCAAGTCATCCAGTTCATAAAAAATGGCATCAGACACTTTATTTCCGTTGGTAAATCGGTCTTCATTTACCATATCTTCTACTGTTTTGTCTTTGATTTTTAAAATATAGCGGTACTGGTTCGGAGTAAGTTCCGGATCCAGATAGTTAACAGCGATGTAGGTATTTACAGTTCCAAAAAAATCAAATTGCTTAAAAGTCAGCGAGTCCAGTATCACCCTTCCGGGCATT
>CAMLDJ010000028.1 GCA_946478755.1 uncultured Pedobacter sp.
AAAATATCTATCAGTTTGGCAGTCTTGTGCCGGAGGATTCTATCCGCCTGTTTTCAAGGAAAAATACACGTAACTTCATCGTTGGCGATGATTTTAATGCACTGGCGTTAAAACTGGTTTCCTACATTGAAAGCCTGGATACCACGCGGATACCCAGCCAGGACGAGCTTTTCAGTAATTTCAGCAATGTCCGTTCCAACAAGATTACCTATCTGAACATACCAGGGCTTGAAGATTTAAAGGCTTATAAGGACATGATACGCAAAGACTTGCCTGCCCATCCCGTGTACCAGCAGGATATGCTGTCCTTTCATTTGGATCCCTATAAAATAAAGATCTTTAATACCCGGCCCCGATTGTACCAGTACATCAAGATCGAGCCGCTTACCTATGATCCCCTTGACACATCGGAGTTATATCTGAGCACGGAGATTACTTTGCCCGGACCATTTTCTGATTACAAACTTTACTTCATTTCTTCAAAATCGTTTATAGCCAGGGAAATATTCAGTTACTTCCTTCCCATTGCATTGGCTATTTTCTTTTTTTATGGTATCCTGGTATTGGTGGCGGTTTTAATTTACAGGAACCTGAACATTAATCAGAAAATGTTTAAGCTGCAATATGACTTCGTCAACAATCTGACACATGAATTTAAAACACCTGTTAGTGTGATCAAGATTGCCGGTAACAACATTAAAAGTGCCACCGCGCTAAGCGACAGAGAGCTGAAGCTTTACGGAAAGATCCTGGATGAAGAGGCTGATAAACTAAACGGATTGATGAATAAGTTGCTGGCTTTTACGCAGATAGAAAATAAATCTATTCAGCTGAACAGAGATCAGATTTGGATGGCAGACTTCATAGAAAGTACGGTGGAATCGCACCGGTTAAAGCATCCGGATTTTGATTTTACCTACGATATCAGCGGCTTTACCACGTTTGTTACCGATCCGGTACTGCTGGGCAGTTTGTTTGATAATCTGGCAGAGAACGCCTATAAGTACTCTCCGGCAGAACGGAAAAAACTCCACATCGACGCCAGATTGATTAAGGGAAAAGTGGTATTCCGGTTTATAGACGAGGGTATAGGTATACCAGCGTCGGAAATTAATAATATATTTAAGAAGTTTTTCCGAATCCAAAACCAATACAATCAAAACGGAAGTGTGGGGCTGGGCCTGGCATTTTGTAAGGAGCTGGTTAACTTTATGGAGGGAGATATCACCGTAAAAAGTAAAGTAGACAAAGGATCAGAATTTAAAATTGTATTACCCTATAATGATTAAACATATGTCGAAAGGAATTAAGATACTGATAGTTGAAGACGATGAAAACCTGCGTTTTTTAGTGGTACATCGCTTGAAAGCAGAAGGATATGAAGTTTTGGAGGTTGGAGATGGAGATGCTGCACAACGCACCATACTGGCCGAGCAGCCTGATATTGTTCTATTAGACTGGATGTTGCCTGGTAAGCAGGGTGCCGCTGTTTGCGAAGAGGTCCGCAAACAGGGATTTGATAAGCTGATCATTATGATGACTGCAAAAGCGCAGGATGTCGATAAGATCGATGCTTATAATTTTGGCGTCTCGGATTACGTGACCAAACCTTTTAATATGGATGTACTGGTTGCCATGCTTGAAAGCAAAGTGAAATTTATTTTAAACAACGATCGTTCCGAGATACATCGCTTTGCCCACATGGAGCATCATCCAAATATTCATACTTTGCTTAGAGAGGGCAAGAAGGTAGAACTTACCATTCTGGAGAACAGGATATTGCTCTATTTTTTAAGGAATCCACACAAGGTCATCAATAGAGATGAACTGATGCTGGTCGTCTGGGGATATAATTCTGACGTCAATACGCGTACGCTCGATATGCATATTGTGCGTTTGCGTAAAAAGATTGAACTGAATCCCGACAACCCGCAACTGCTGCAAACGGTCAGAGGAGTAGGCTACCGTTTTGATCCGGGTTAGAACCTGAGACTGACAAGTACGATCATCAGGTATTGTAATAACATCGTGCCGTCCAGATAAAAGAAATAATAATATTCATTCTTTTTAATGTTCGACTTCAGTATTAGCCATCCTGTAAGCAATAAGACCAGGGTCAATGCAATAACATCGGCATTGATGGCTTGGCTAAACAACAGCAGCAATACCAAATAACCCAGGAGCAGGAACTGGCAAAAGATATACGCTTTTTTTTCACCCAGCATTACCGGGATGGTTTTCAGGGCATACAACTTGTCCTGGAACAGGTCCCTGATGTCAAACGGGATAGTAATTGCCGCGATGAATAGAAAGCGTTTCGCGACCAGGAGCAGGGTCTCTGCAGAGGAGATGTTGATCTGATAGTTACGTTCCAGTTCTACAACAGGGAGGAGCACACAGCTTACCGACCACACCAGTGCGATTAAGAACAACTTGATGCCAGGAATGTTGCGCAATCCAATCTTTTGATTGTTCAGGGTTAAAAAGGGGATATTGTAGCCCAAAGCCAGGAGAGCGGTAAAAATCATGAGCAGCTTGGCCTCAATGCTGAGATAAAGCAAGCCAAGGGGGACCAGGCAAAGCACCGAAATCAAGGTTATGGATATGATTAGCCGGTGGTGTGAAAATATCCATCTCACCCTTACAAAAGGGGAGTTCTCTGGATTTTTAGGCTTCGATAGCAGCATGCTGAAGTTATAAACGCCGATGGTACCGAAAAATATAATGGCCAGAATGTACCGGTCAGGCTTTACATTTAACAAATGATAAGTGACCAGCCCCTGAGCTACAGCGCAGATCGCAATAAATAAATTGCTGAAAAGCAAAAAGTCGAGAATTGACAACAGCACTTTTTTGATCATCCGCGGCAACGGTTTAATTAAGCCCGTTTCAATTCAAATATCGTTATTTCCGGCAATATTCCAACCCTTCCCGGATAACCGAGAAAGCCATAACCCACATTTACATAAAGCTGTTGATTCTGCTCCTGATAAAGGCCTGCCCATTCTTTGTAAATGTATTGAACAGGGCTCCACTGAAAATGTTCGGTCCTTACGCCAAACTGCATTCCATGGGTATGGCCACTAAACATGGCGTCTATCTGAGGATATTTTTCCAACACCTGTCCCCGCCAATGAGAGGGATCGTGCGAAAGCAGCAGCTTAACCGGCAGATCCCCGGTGTCTTTAACTGCCAGATCCATGCGGCCATATTTAGGGAAACGTCCCATTCCCCAGTTTTCGATACCTAGAATGCCAATCTCTTCTCCATCAACTTTTAGTCTCCTGTTTTCGTTCATCAGCAGGTCCCAGCCCATTAATTCATGTGTTTTTATCACATCCTGCAGATTTTTTGCCTTAGCCGCGGAAGGTGCTCTGCCAAATTTATAATCTCCGTAATCATGATTGCCAAGCGTAGAATACACGCCTAGAGGCGCTTTTATTTTTGAGAAAATATCCTGGTAGTTCCGCATTTCTGTGGCCATATCATTCACCAGATCACCTGTAAAAAAAACGAAGTCCGGCTTTTCTCCAAGCAGCATTTCAACGCCGCCAAGGACGGCCCTGGGATTATAAAAGCTGCCCGAGTGGACATCAGAGATCTGTGCCATTTTTATCCCATCAAATGCTCTGGGCAGGTTTGGCAGAATAAGGGTCCGGCGTTTTATTTTATAGTCATAGGCACCTGATACAATCCCCCAGCTTAATGAAGCCAATGGAACCGAGGCAGTGATCATCCCTGCCTTCAGCAAAAAAGCAGAGCGGCTGATGTGATCTCCCGTGTCAGTAGAAACTGCAGGTTCCTGCAGGCTTCCCTGCTTCAGCTTTCTGCCTATCCTGGTCAGCTTAATGAAGCCCCTCCTCAGATCATCGATAAGCAGAAAAGGAAGCAGAACTGCCTTACAAACAACAGTTAAAAAGAAGGCCACCAGAATAACCGCCCTTACAGTAAGGTACAGGTTTAAATAAATCCCCGCAAAAACGCCAATGATCAGACCAATGGTATAGGTCCACCAAAGGATACTGAATGTCCTTTTTGTGCCCGGCTTCCATTTTTTAAATACAGAGAGAATGGCACGATAGCAATAGTAGTCGAATAGGAGTAGAAAAACGGATAAAAAAATGATTACAGGTAAGCGCCCCATAGAAATTTTGTGTTTAAGTAATTTTGTTTGGGCTAGTCTTCGTCCTGGAGATCAATGTTAAACAAGCTGTCAAACATATCGGAGAAGCCAAAGCCTCCTTCCAGGTATTTTTTACTGAGTTGTGAGTATTCAGCCAGGCCATGTAAAGTCAGTTCCATAAGCAGCAGGGTCTGGTTTTCACTTAGCCGGGGATGAAAATCTCTGATCAGGGCGTTTAGCCCTTCTACTTTCATCAGCTCTTTTTTATACTGAGGAGTGCCCAGGCTGTCGGACAGGCTCAGCGTATTGCCTTCAGTAAACCACTCGGCAATCATTAAATAGGGGTTGGCCGACTTGCTCTTTTTAGCTTTTTCGGGGTCAGGTAAGTAGCGCGTAAACAAGCTCTTGATGGCCTTGCCAATGAGTATGTTGGCCACCTTTGCCGGGCCTTCCAGCTCCCCTTCGTAAACCAGTTCAATTTTGCCTGTAACTGCAGGAATGATTCCCGTAAGATCAGACAGTCGCACAAAAGTGCTTTTTTCCCCTTTGATCAGCATTCTCCGCTCTGCGGTACTGATCAGATTTTCATAAGCTGAAATGGTAAGCCTCGCAGATACACCTGATTTTTGATCGATAAATTCACTTTTTCGCGCTTCGAAAGCGACCTGTTCAATAAGGTCTTTGATCAGGCCGTCAACCTCAATGCTTTTCAATTGCTCAGGCGTGACCCGGGCTTCCTGAAAGGTGATCTGTCTCGAAATGTCTATCGTCTTCGGGTAATGCGTAAGGATCTGGCTTTCAATCCGGTCTTTTAAAGGGGTAACTATAGATCCCCGGTTGGTATAATCTTCCGGGTTTGCGGTGAATACAAACTGTACATCAAGGGGCAGCCTTAATTTGAAGCCCCTGATCTGGATATCTTTTTCCTGCAACATATTAAATAGTGCTACCTGTATCCTGGCTTGCAGGTCTGGCAATTCATTGATTACAAATATGCTTCGGTGTGCCCTGGGTATCAATCCAAAATGGATCACGCGTTCATCATTGTAGGTCAGCTTTAAGGTGGCCGCCTTAATGGGGTCGACATCGCCAATCAAATCTGCTACGGTAACATCCGGGGTGGCCAGTTTCTCTGTATAACGTTCAGAACGGTGTTGCCAGCTAATCGGTGTATTGTCGCCATGGATCATAATTTCATGCCTCGCATACCAGGAAATCGGATTAAGCGGGTCATCAAAAATCTCGCTGCCCGTCACATAAGGGATATATTCATCCAGCAAATTAACCATCAGGCGTGCAATCCGGGTTTTTGCCTGGCCACGTAAGCCAAGTAAAAGTATATTATGGCGCGACAAGATCGCTGTCTGCAATTCGGGTATCACGGTGTCGTCATAGCCTAAAATACCTTCAAATCCCGCAGTGCTGTCTTTAAGCTGGCTGATGAGATTTTTACGAAGTTCGTCTTTTACTGATAATGATGTATATTTTGCGGCCTTTAGTTCGCCGAGAGTTCTTATCGTGTTGTGATCCATGTAGTGTTGCGGTTATACGTATTATCGCACTGTTTTTCTTCTGTTCTTTATATAATCCTCAAATATGTATTCCCCTAATCCGGTTAAGGAACTGTAAAATGCCCTTCCTCCGTTGATCTGGGTAAATTCCCTCACAAACTGCTGGAGATAGGGGTCCTGTGCAATCATAAATGTTGTTATTGGAATATTAAGCCGTTTACATTGTGCGGCCATATTTAAGGTTTTACTGATCACTTTCCTATCCAGGCCCATGCTGTTCTTATAGTAGCGCCCATTTTCTTTTAAACAGGTGGGCTTACCATCGGTAATCATAAAAATCTGTTTATTGTGTGTTTTGCGCCTTCGCAATAGATCGGTGGCCAGCTCAAGGCCTGCGAAAGTGTTGGTATGATAGGGGCCAACCTGCAGATAGGGTAGATCCTTCACGGTGATTGGCCAGGCGTCATTACCAAAAACAACAATATCTAAAGTATCTTTTGGATAACGGGTTTTAATGAGTTCAGCCAGTGCCATCGCTACCTTCTTAGCCGGAGTGATCCGATCTTCACCGTACAAGATCATCGAATGAGAGATGTCTATCATCAGTACGGTAGAAGTAAGGGTTTTATAATCCTTTTCTTCAACTTCAAGATCGCGTTCCGTTAAGGTGAAGTTTCCTATGCCATGATTGATCTGGGCATTGTGGATAGAGGCGGTCATGTCAATCTGGTCAAGGCTGTCGCCGAAGGTATATTCCCTCCTGTCGGCATTCTTTTCTTCTCCAATGCCAGATATGTTGCTGTTATGGTTCCCTTTACCGGCCTTTTTCAGCTTGCCAAAAATCTCTTCCAGAGCTGATTTGCGGATGGTCTGTTCTGTTTTTCCTGTAATGTTGAAATCACCGTTGGCAGGGTTTTCTGTAAGGTAGCCTTTATCTTTCAGGTCCTCAATAAAATTGCCCATACCATATTCATTACTGGTCAGCTTATATTGCTTGTCCAGTTCATTCATCCATGCCAGTGTTTCCCCAGCATCGCCTGCAGTATAATTGAGCAATTGAGTAAATAGCTTTAGCAATTCCTCGAATCCACCCTTTGGCAAGTCGTCCGGTTTAAAATCAGAAAAATGGTACCCTCTCATATTCATTATAAACGAATAATCGAAGGTAAAAGTTTGCGGTCTCAGTAATGTTATCCGGTTGTAAAAATAGCAGATAAGGCTTTATTTCGGGCGACCCCCGGCTAATTCTTTTTCAGCTCGTCGGACTGCCAACTGTTCCCTCCATTTTGCATAAGGGGCTTTAAAGGCCATTTTTAATACGCTGTCTAAGCCACCTTTGATGGCAAGATTAAATACGCTTTGTGCTTTCCTCGTGACAGAGGCATCCCATGCACGGAGGCTTAGTGAGAAAGAACCGTCAAGGTACTTCATCCAATGCCACATTCCTGTTGGCATAAATAAGGTATCGCCATGCTCCAGGAATACTTCATATCCTTCAACCCCTTTTAAAGCTGGGAACTTCTCGAAATCGGGATTGGCTACATCGTAATCTTCTAACGCATAGGTAGCATTTGGGATGCAATAAAGGCGTTTTTTCCATTTATTGTCGAATAATATGATGTGTTTTCGGCCACCAAAATGCGTATGGAAAAGGTGTGGAAGATCGATATCGTAATGTAAAAAAGTAACAGAATTCGATCCGCCAAAGAACATCGCCGGCATGCTTTCAATAAAGCCGCCCATCAGGTCTTTGGGAATAACAATGTCATCAATCAGACTTGGTACATGTTTGAACAGGTTAAAGAAAAAGATCCTGAGTTCAGTTGGTTTTGATTTGATGAGGTCGAGGTAATCGCCAAAACGCATTTCAGCCACTGAGGCATTGATGGGTTTAGATGGATCTGCTTTCGAGTTATCCATCAGGCTCACCTTTAAGTCTCCGCCGATCTCCTTCAAATAATCTGTGGTCCATTTTTCCCTGGCCGGCCAGGTTTTTGTCAGGCCTTTAATGATCAAAGGGCGCCGCGCATCGAGGTAGTTCTTTTTGAAATCAGCAGGGCTGATGTGCTCTACGGTATCTACCGGCTTTAAAATAAAGCTCATATTTTTTAGGATAAGATACCTGTGAACAGCTTAATGCCATTACCGACCTTATTTTAGAACAAACATATAAAATTTCCTTAGCACCATAACGTCAATATGAAATAAATTCATGATGGCAGGTGGGTAGACCCTAATGATCAGGCGGGCTTTTGTCTGGCCAGTGCCCGGTGCGCCCTTTTAATAGCCAGCTCTTCTTTCCAGGCCATATATTTTTCCCTGAAATTGGCTTTCATAAAATCATCAAATTTGCGCTGCAACGTAAGGTTATACAAGCTTTTTGCTTTTACTGCCCATGATTTGTCCCATGCCCTCAGACTGATTGAAAAGGATCCATCCAGGTATTTCATCCAGTGCCAGTATCCTGTCGGCATAAACAAGGTGTCACCATGTTCCAGGAAAGCTTCTACGCCTTTCACCCCTTTTAATGCAGGAAATCTTTCGAAATCAGGGCGCTCTACATCATAATCTTCCAGAGCATAGGTAGCGTAAGGGATCTGATATAAGCGTTCCTTCCATTTGTTCTCGAACAGGATCACATGCTTTCGACCGTTGAAGTGCGTATGAAAAATATGAGCCAGGTCTATATCATAGTGTAAAAAGGTTACAGAGCCCTTTCCTCCAAAGAACATATTTGGATAGCTATCCAGAAAGCCACCCATTAAGTCTTTCGGCGCTCTGTAGTCGTCCAGTAGTTTAGGTGCCTGCTTAATCGGATCAAAAAGAAAGATGCGCAGATCGGTCGGGGTACTTTTGATGAGTTCAACGTAGTCCTCAAACTTCATTTCGGTCGCTGCGGCATTAATTGGCTTCGAAGGGTCAGCTTTCGAACTGTCATAAAGTGGCACAGTTTGATCACCGACCATCTCTTTCATGTAATCAAGACTCCATTTATCATATGCCGGCCATGTTCTAGACATGTTTTTAATGATCAATGGTTTCCGGGCGTTCAGATAGTATTTTTCAAAATCTGCTTTGCTGATGTCATTAACGATATCAATAGGAGTTAGTTCGAACTGCATACGAATAAAATGTTAAGAGGCAATCAAAACTAGCTAAACAATGCATCTGCAGGTTATGTTGAAAGAAAAAATTAAAAAAAACTGACAATCGAAGGTGTTTAGTCAGGATTTGAAGTCGTTAGCTTGTTCAGATAACAATTATTGAAACAGGGTTTTAATATCAGTAACGACTTTTAAGCGTTATGATGTTGGGCAGCAAGGAAATGCTGCAACCGGAACATATACATTAGCAGGTGCGCTGTATTCCAGCTCGCTGCAATATTAAATTTCGCGTCCCATTAATCCTTATCTTATTTTTATTGTCATAGAAATATAATCAAAAATATAACCTGTAAAACGATGAAAACACCCGGCAAAGTTATCTCTTCATTCGTATTTGTGCTTTTTGTTACTCTATTGTGCACGGCCTTTCAAAAGGAAAAGCCGGCTGCGGTTAAATTTGCATTTCCTTATAAACAAGCAGGATTAAACGAGCGACAGGCTGCGGCACATCTTTTAAGCCGTTTTACTTATGGGGCCAAAGCCGAAGATATTGATGAGGTTGTTAAAATGGGTCTTGAAAAATGGTTTCAACAACAGCTGGATGGAAAGATTGAAGATGCGCAGTTGGATAAACTATTAAAACAATATGACGACATCTACCTAAGTAATACGGAAGTAGAAAGTAAATATCCACGCCCCGGACAGGCCGTCCGTATGGCTATAAAAGAAGGTTTTATTGATAAGGATTCGGTAAACAAGTCCGATGGCAAGGCGTACCGCCAACAGGTAAAAGCTTACATGGAATCGAAAGGCTTCAGGCCGCAACAGGAGCTTTACCGACAGTTTTTCAGTCAGAAAATACTAAGAGCTGCCTATACTAATAATCAGTTACATGAATTACTTACTGATTTCTGGTTTAATCATTTCAATGTTTCCCTGACGAAAAATCAATGTGCTTCGTTTGTCCCGGCTTACGAACGTGATGTGATCAGACCCAATGCAACCGGAAAGTTCCAGACCTTATTGCTGGCAACGGCAAAATCGCCGGCCATGCTCATATACCTGGATAATTTTTCGAGCAGTGGAAAACCGGCAGCAAATAATGATGGCATGCGAATGCAAATTGGGGAGGGTGCTGTGGCCAGGAAACGCCAGGGAGCCAGGGCAAGAATGAATGGCAAGCCAGCTGTAATAAAAAACAATTCGCCTGTGCTGAAGAAACTACAAGGTAAAAAGAAACAAGGCGGCCTAAACGAAAACTATGCCCGTGAGGTGATGGAGTTACATACTCTGGGGGTTGATGGAGGCTATACCCAAAGCGATGTAACACAGGCCGCGAGGGTCCTGACTGGATGGACAATTGCCCCTATGGGTGATAACGGATATGGATCAGCAGCAAAAAACCTGATGGATCGGGTTGGAGAAAGCGCATTGGAAAAACGTGGTTTTGTCCATGAAGGTGATTTTCTGTTTATGCCGACACGCCATGACAACGGGGAGAAAACAGTACTGGGTAAACGGTTTCCTGCAAATCGAGGATACGAAGAGGGGCTCGAGTTGCTAACCATGCTGGCCCGTCATCCTTCGACCGCAAAATTTATTTCAACAAAAATTGCGACGAGATTTGTGAATGACAATCCTTCACCGGCCCTGGTGGATAAAATGGCGAAGACCTTCGCGAGAACAGACGGAGATATCAGGCAGGTCATGATCACTATGGTTGCAGCGCCTGAATTTTGGAGCAGGGAAGCCCTGCGTGAAAAAACCAAATCTCCTTTTGAACTGGCGATAAGCGCTGTACGAAGTTTAAATGCTGAAATTAACCAGCCCAATCAGTTGTATGCCTGGATCAATAAGATGGGACAGCGTATGTATTACTATCAGGCCCCAACAGGGTTTCCGGATAAGGGGCAGTATTGGATCAACACTGGATCTTTGTTAAACCGGATGAATTTCGGACTGGCCCTGGCCACACAACGCATTCCAGGAATCAAGATCAACCTGGCTTCGTTAAACAACAACCATGAGCCGGAAAGTGCAGATGCTGCTTTGCTTGCCTACAGCAAGATCATCATGCCGGAGCGGAACCTGGAAGAAACAGTAAAAAGATTAAAGCCGATGCTCAATGACCCTAACCTGGTGAATAAAATAGAAAGTGCAGCAGCTAAAGCAACACCGGCCTCAGCATCTGACACGATGGTGAGCGAAAATGACGAGATGGAGATGGCTGTGACGAATAGGAAGTCCAAACCAGGTAAAAAGAGCTATGGAAAAAATCCAGCTGCGGTTACCACTGCAGGGGGCAACAATACCATGCTTGCACAGGTGGTTGGCGTCATCATCGGCTCACCGGAGTTTCAACGTAAATAAACCTTAAGATAATAATCATGACATCAAGAAGAGGATTTATAAAAGCAGGCGGTCTTGCCTTATTTGGAATTGGCTTAGGTGGAATTCCTGGCTTTTTAGCCGAAGCTGTTGCCGGTACAAGGGCACCAGGGTTGTTTAAAAGGAGGAAAATAATGGTCTGCATCTTTCAGCGCGGGGCAATGGACGGTTTAATGGCCGTAACACCCTTCACAGATCAATATTTAAAGGCAGCAAGACCCACATTGTTTATGGATGCGGCCAGAGGCAATGGTAGAAACACTCCGTTGATTGATTTGGATGGACGTTTTGGCCTGCATCCTTCAATGGCCGCCTTTGAACGGATGTTCAGAGAAAAAAGGATGGCCATTGTACATGGAATCGGTTCTCCGAACAGTACCCGTTCTCACTTTGATGCACAGGATTACATGGAATCCGGAACCCCTTTCAGAAAAGGAACCGATAGTGGCTGGTTAAACCGTGCTGTAGGTTTGCTGGGGCACGATGCGGCCACACCTTTCCAGGGCGTAAGCCTGACGTCATCGCTGCCAAGATCATTTTATGGCAATAATCCTGCGGTGGCCATCAGCAACCTCCAGGATTTTAAGATACAGCTAAGAGGCAATGCTAAGGGGGCAAATATGGCGGCGAGAAGCTTTGAGGATTTGTATGATACCACTTCTTCGGGCTTATTAAAGGAAACAGGGAAAGAAAGTTTTGACGCCATAAAAATGCTTCAAAAAGTAGATACAAAGAACTATAAACCATCAAATAATGCGGTATATCCAAATAGCGCACTGGGCAATTCATTGAGACAGATTGCCCAGTTAATTAAAATGGATGTAGGTATGGAAGTTGCCTTTGCAGAATCGGGAGGCTGGGATACTCATTTTAATCAAGGCGCCGAAACAGGAGTCTTCGCCAGAAACGTAAACGACCTGAGCAATAGCATTATGGCTTTCTGGATGGATATGGGTACTTACCAGGATGATGTTACTGTTATGACCATGACGGAGTTCGGCCGGACGGTAAAGCAAAATGGTACAGGCGGGACGGATCACGGCAGGGCATCATGTAATTTCATTTTGGGTAATGATGTGAATGGCGGATTGGTTCATGGCCTTGTCCATCCATTGGCCGTTGAAAACCTGGAAGATGGAAGGGATCTGGCGGTAACTACGGATTTCAGAAGTGTGTTCAGCGAGGTAGCAGATAAACACTTAAACATCAATAATGATAAAGTGCTGTTCCCGGACTGGGAAGGTAACAGAATCGGGGTAATGAGATAAAGTTTTGATGCTATTTTTTAATGATTAATTTAGCGAGGTGAAAAGAGTCATTTTACCCTTATGTGCGGTGCTGCTTACCGCTTCCTGCCGTCAGAAAGAGGCTAAAACGGAACCTGTTGCATCAGCGATGAACATGGACTCCAGTTCCTGTAATGCAAATTTACCCAAAAGATTTGGCGTGATTAAAGGTTTAGATTCCCTAAACGGGAACGGCAGGCAGATCAATGCTTCTCATGTAGGTATGAAATTTATTCCTGCGGGAGATTTCGTAATGGGCGCTGCCGATAAGGAGGGCCGTCCGGATGAATACCCGGCGCATGAGGTTTCCATGCATGGATTCTGGATCGATGAGACAGAAGTGACCAATGCCCAGTTTGCAGCTTTTGTAAAAGCCACAGGTTATGTAACAGAGGCCGAGCGTAAGCCGGATTGGGAGGAGCTGAAGAAACAATTACCACCGGGAACGCCAAAACCGGCAGATGAACTGCTGCAGCCCTCTTCCCTGACCTTCACAAAGCCCGCGGGCCGTGTAAATTTAAATGATGTATCACAATGGTGGAGCTGGACTGCAGGTGCCAGCTGGAAGCATCCCCAGGGACCGCAAAGCAACATTGCTGGCAAGAATAATTATCCGGTTACGCAGGTATCCTGGACCGATGCCGCTGCTTACGCGAGGTGGGCCGGTAAACGTTTGCCTACTGAAGCGGAATGGGAATACGCCGCCCGTGGAGGCCTTAAAAGTAAAAAATACCCTTGGGGTGATGAAGAGCTGACCCAGGGAAAGCTGAAAGCAAATACCTGGCAGGGAGAATTTCCTTACAACGATTTAAAAACAGACGGGTTCTCCAACGTTGCCCCTGTTAAATCATTCCCCGCAAATGGATATGGCTTGTACGATATGTCTGGCAATGTATGGGAATGGACTGCCAATTGGTACAAGGCCGATGATTACAAAACACTTAAAGGCAGGCAAAACAATCCGACAGGACCTGCAGAAAGCTATGATCCGGACGAACCAACTATTCCTAAAAAGGTCATTCGCGGCGGTTCATTTATGTGCCACTCCTCTTATTGCAAAGGATATAGAGTAAGTTCCAGAATGAAATCATCTATCGATACGGGACTGGAGAATACCGGTTTCCGGTGTGTGGCCGACTAGACTTCATCCCCCGCGTTGCCGTTAAGATAAAGCTTAATTTACCTTGGCCGTTCTCAGATATTTGGAAAGACGTAAAGGAAAGAAGCGTTTAAGCCATACGGCTTTCACTTCTTTTCCACCAATATATACTTCCTCTTTTTGGGCAGCGATGGCCTTCACGATACGCCCGGCACATTCCTCAGGCAGCATTCCGTTCGCCAGCGCATCATCCATAATCCCATAAGTGCCTCCGTTACCTGTAAGTGCGTTTAAGGTAACACTGGTTTTAATGAAGCCGGGGCATACCAGTGTGATCTGAATGTTCTTATCATATACTTCTGAACGTAAAGAATCAAAATAGCCATGTAAAGCATGTTTTGAGGCTGAATAAGAAGAACGGAAGCGCGTCCCGAATTTGCCTACCAAACTGCTGATACAAACAATCTTTCCGCCGCCATGGCCAATCATATCGGGCAGTACAGCCTTGCTAAGGGCAACCGTTCCCCAGAAATTAATGTTCATGATGCGTTGCTCTGTTTCCAATGTCGTTTCTAATGCATAGCCTCGCTGACTGATGCCTCCGCAATTGATCAGCAGGTCAATGTGCCCGTAAATACGAATTGCCTCCTGGGCTTTATCAGCCAATGAAGTCGTATTCTCGAGATCTAAAGGGAGGACGTGTATATTTACAGGGCTCTTACATGCAGCTTTCACCCTGTAAAGTTCGTCCTTGTTGCGGGAAGAGAGAATCAGTTTTGCGCCCAGATTGCTGTACGCGTAAACAAGCGCTTCGCCAATACCGGAAGATGCCCCGGTGATCCAAACAACTTTATTTTTCATCCGTTGAAGAATATATTCATCCTTAAAGATGGTCATCTTCTATTACAAATAACTCAGAAGCGATATAATCTGCAAATAATTTACCTTCCTGTGTCAGAACGAGCTGGTCATCCCGGTTAATCAGCCATTGCCTTTCCAGGAATGGCTTTATCGCTTTTAAGGTGTCAGCGAGAAAAGGCTTCCCAAAATCCTGCCCGATTTTATGGAGATCCGTTCCCCACATGGTACGCAGGGAGGTCATGATGTACTCATTAAACCTGTCGTACTGATTAAGTTCCTCAATGGTCTCTGCAAGCTCTCCTTTCTGCAAGTGCTGCAGATACCGGGCATTATTGGCGATATTGAGGTAACGGACCTGACCATCAAAACCATGTGCTGAGGGGCCGATACCGAGATAGGGGATGCCCCGCCAGTAATTGGTGTTGTGAACGGCATACTTTCCCGGATGACTAAAATTGGAAATTTCATAATGTTCAAAACCTGCAGCTTTCAGTTTATCTATCAGGGTGATAAACTGGCCGGCGCTTTGCTCGTCGTTCACCGGCGGCTGCTGCCCTTTTTTAATGGCACTGGCCAGGGCTGTCCGTGGTTCGACGGTTAACGAATAAGCCGAGATGTGGGGCGTTTGAAATTCAATGGCCTTGTCGATGTTACGCAGCCATTTACTGTCTGTCAATAACGGATATCCGTAAATCAGGTCGATGCTCAGATTTTCAAACCCCGCATCCTGACTGCGTTTGATGCAATCTTCAGCTTCAGCTGCATTGTGCGCCCGGTTCATCCAGATCAGGTCTTCCTCAAAAAAAGATTGTATTCCTATACTGAACCGGTTTACGGGAAGCCGTCTAAGTTCCGCTATTTTTTTTGCGTCCAGATCATCAGGATTGGCCTCAACGGTAATTTCTGCATCAGATGAGATAGAGAAATAATGGGTTAAGGTATCGAATATTTTTTCAAAGCCTTTTGCCGGAAGTACCGAGGGAGTTCCACCACCAAAATAGATACTGCCAACCTGATCTGTTATCCTGTCCTTTTTTTTTATGATTTCGCTGCAAATGGCATCGGTCATTTCGTCCATATATTTCAATGAGGTACTGAAATGAAAATCGCAATAGGTGCAGGCTTTCTTACAGAAGGGGATATGGATGTAAATTCCGGACATTCAGCAAAAATAGGAAAAATAAGGATCCCTTCCAGCGCCTGGGGAGGGTGGACAAAGAATTACATAAAGTTTGATGTTCGACGATCAGTAATTGTCAATACGACGTGTATTATGAAATTATGGAAACAATTTTCTGGGAAAATCCTTAACTTTCTAAGATGACAAAGTTTAACATCCCTAATCGTTTAGCTTATGCCCATTTTTACCAATGAATTATCGATTCTTTACGCCTCCCCACATCCCTACCTGATCATGTCGGCAAATGCCCCGGATTTTACGATTGTAGCAGTAAATCAAGCTTTTGCTGACCTTTTCCAGGAAACAGAAGACCAGCTGGTCGGAAAAACCTACCTTGATTTTCTAAGTACTCAAGTTGATCCAGCGGGAACTGTCCAGCTTCAGCAGATTACGACGGTATTAAAAGAAGTCATCCAGCATAAAAAAAGTGGGGAATACCAAATTGAATTCCTGCCTGATCAGAAGGTGGATGCGAGAGTTTTTCCTTTATCTGACGATAAAAATGGGCTAAAGTTTTTAGTACAAACCTTCGGAGCCAAGCAGGGCAATATCAGCATCCCTCAGCAGTTCTCGAAGGATAGCAGTGAACTCCTGGAAGATAATTTTCAGCATCCTTTGTTCAATGATTATCCTGATCCTGTTTTTACTATTGATGTCCACGGAAATTTTTTGAGTGCGAATAATGCCTTACTGGATCTCGCCGAATGTAGTAAAGAGGAGTTACTTCAAAGTTCCTTTGTTCCCTTTATTAATCCGATTGACATTGAACGGGCAGTCGAGCATTTCAATGGGGCAATTAAGGGAATTCCCCAACATTTCACTGTGAATGTGATCAGCACCAAAGGAACACATCGGGCGATGGATGTGACAAACCTGCCGCTGGTCATCAATCAGGAAGTGATTGGCATTTACGTAATTGCCCGGGACATTACTGAAGCCATCCAGGCAAGAGAAATAGCACAGGAATATAATGACAGGATACACGCCATCCTGGAAAGCATCAGTGATGGTTTCTTTGCAGTTGACGGGAACTGGAACGTGACTTATTGGAACAAGGAGGCCGAGCAGATCTTGTCTATGAAAAAAGAAGATATCCTGGGCAAAAACCTGTGGGATGTTTACCAGGATGCTATCCCATTAAAATTTTATAGTGAATACCACAGAGCGGTAGCAGAAAATGTTGCCGTTCGTTTCGACGAGTATTTCTCACCGCTAAGACTTTGGGTAGAGGTTTCAGCGTTCCCTTCCAAAGATGGTTTATCCGTTTATTTTAAAGATATTACGTTTAGAAAGGATACCGAAGCGTTATTAAACAGCGAAAAGGAGAAATACCTGGAGCTTTTTAATTTAAACCCAATTCCGCAATGGGTTTACGACCTGGAAAGCCTTCGCTTTCTGGATGTGAACGAGGCGGCAATCAACCATTATGGTTACTCAAAAGCCGAGTTCCTAAGCATGACCTTAACAGACATCCGGCCGGATCAGGAAGTTGACCTTCTAAAGGAGATTATTAATCATAAGGTAAAGAAAGGATTTTTTAACAGCAGCATTGTCCGTCATTTAAAAAAGGATGGCAAAATCATTTTTGTAAATGTAGAAGGGAATTCAATTTCGTTTGAAGGCAGAGATGCCCGCCTGGCTTTGGCGATTGACATTACCCAGAAGCTAAAGACGGAACGGGCTCTTGAAGCAAGTGAACACCGCTTTAAGGCTTTGGTGCAGGACGGTTCAGATCTTATTGCCATATTGGATGTGCATGGCGTTTATAAATATGTGAGCCCCACCAGCAGTTCCATTCTTGGAATTGATCCGATAAGTTTTATCGGTAAGAGTGCATTTGATTTCATCCACCCGGACGATATCGGATTCGTGATCGAAAGTTTTACGCGGTTAAAAACAACAAAACGTATTCAAGTGGCGCCCTTCCGGTATAAGGCGGGATCTGGTGAGTACCGATGGATAGACACCATCATCACCAATATGCTTGATGAGCAAGGTGTGGAAGGTCTGGTAACAAACTCGAGGGATATCACTGAGCGGATGCAGGATAAAATCAGAATGGAAAATAGTGTAGAGCGTTATGAAATTGTATCAAAAGCGACAAGTGATGCGATATGGGATTGGGATGTGAACACTGATGCGGTGACCTGGAATAAAGGAGTAAAAGGAATCTTTGGTTATGATCAGCATGAGTATTCACATACCTGGTGGCGGAGTCAGCTATATCCTGAGGACATACCTTATGTGACGAAACAGGTGGAGGCCTTGATTAAAGGGAATAAATCGAAGTTTGAAATTGAATACCGGTTCCGGTGTGCAGATGGTACTTTTAAACATGTCCTGGACCGTGGATTTATCATGTTCGATACCGATGGCCATCCTTATCGGATGATCGGCTCCATGCAGGATATTACCCAGAGGAAAAAGTATATAGAAAAAATAGAAGCTCAAAACCGGCGTTTGCGGGATATCTCCTGGCTCCAGTCGCATTATGTAAGGGCTCCGTTAAGCCAGATCATGGGGCTGGTCAAGCTACTCACAGCGGGGCCTTCCCAATCGTCCGACCGGGAGTCCTTGACCTATCTTGCACAGGCGGCCGAACAGCTTGATACGGTAATTAAACGTATTATAAACAACACTGAGGGCGCCTGATCTGCTGACTGGTAGGGGGCACGCAGGTTCGTCATTTCAATCAACGATACGCCTTTGGTGAAAGCCTGTATTTTTTGGCAAAGGTTTTAGAGAGATGGGACACAGAGTCGAATCCGGTTTGATAAGCAATCTCGGTAACAGTTAGCTTGGTGGTGGAAAGTAATTCCTTTACCTTCTCCAATCTCAGGCCCAATTGATATTGATGCGGAGACTGTCCAGTGATCCTTTTAAAGTCTTTTCGGAATTTTGAATAACTAACCGGCAGTCCCTTTACAATATCCGCTATAGCATCAGCTTCCCTCAGGGTTTCTCTCAATAAGAACTTCGCTTCAAATATAAGGCGTTCGTCCGGATCTGTTTTCGTTTGGTCCAGGTCTGACAAGGCATGCAAGATACCCAGGATTTGAAGAGTGATCCCTGCGATCTCCTGATGATAGCCGGGTTTGGCTTCTTTTACTTTTTCAAGGACCGACTGATACAAACGAAGCATATTTTCATTTAAGCCGGTGTACAGCACCGGTTTTTTGTGATCAAAAAAGTTTTTGACCAGTTCATCAGCGTAAAAGCCCTTAAAGCCTATCCAATATTCTTCCCAGCCAATGTGAATATCCGGCTTATACCTATGCCAGGTCTCAGGAAACAAGACCAGGCAGCAGCCTTCTGAGACCCGTACCAGATTTGCATCTTCGGATTCAAAAAGCCCTTCTCCCCTGGATATAAAAATCAAATAATACCCATCCAGGATCCTTCCTTTACTCCAGTCGAACGCATGGCTCTTGGGATGCTCTCTGTTGTCCGGATAAGATTGATTACGCTCAATTTTTGAAAAGCCTGCTGTCGTCACATATAAGCCCCATTTTTCTTCAAGTTCAGAGGTGGTCAGGTATTTATTGAAATTATTCATTCAGGATACAATGTAAAAAATATAAAGCTACAAATATCAAAAAATACAAAACCTAGATCAAAAAGTGCAATCTAAAGAGGAATAACAGGCCTAAATTGTACTAACCAAATAATTTAAAATTAGCTAATTATGAAATCAGACATCAGTTTGGAGCAAATCAATTTTTACAACCAAAATGGTTATGTGATCATTGAGGATTTTTTAAACAGGGAAGAGCTTGAAGAATGGCGCAGCAGTGTAACCGAGGCCTTGATGGAAAGAAACGGTCAGAAAATGCCTGGTAAGTCTATTAAGGTGGATGAAGCCGATGGCATTAATAAAGACACGGACTATTTTAACAATGTGTTTGATCAGCTCCTGAATCTATGGCAAACGAACGACCGGGTTAAAAAGCTGATGCTGGATGAGCGGATAGGAAAAATGGCTGCCGATTTATCAGGGGCGGATGGCATCAGGATCTGGCACGACCAGGCATTGATCAAAAAACCATGGGCGAATCCTACTTCCTGGCATCTCGATACTCCTTTCTGGTCCTTTTCAGATCGTAAGGCCCTGTCTATTTGGGTAGCTTTAGATGATGCTACCCTGGAAAACGGATGCTTGTTTTTCATCCCCGGCACACATCAGCAGACGACTTTCGAGAATCCTGGGATAGGGAAAAATATGGGCGCAATATTTAATTTTTATCCACAGTTTAAAACCGCAGGGTCTGCTCCCGCTTTTATGAAAGCAGGAAGCTGTTCGTTCCATAATGGGTTAACCATTCATGGGGCGCATGCAAATATGACCCCTGGGTTCAGGCGGGCCATGACCTGTGCGTACATGCCTGATGGCAATATCTACAATGGTGAACCTAACATCCTTCCTGACGATTATCTGAAGACCTTAAAAGTCGGCGACCTCCTGAATAACGATGCGCAAAATCCGCTGATCTATAAACGGTAAATGATGAATATAAAGTTTTACGCGCCGAGGTGGGGTTCAGAACTGCTCAGCTGGAAGGATTTTGTATTTCGGGTAATGAAGGATAATTATCATGGCGTGGAAGTTTTCCCCTTGCCCGCATTGCAGGAGAAGGCAGAACTCCTGCAGACAATGGAGGACAATGGCCTTGATCTTATTCTTTTACACTCAGAGTTAACTGAAGGGAGGAATTTCGAGGCCTATAAAAAGGCGTTGACCCGAAACCTTTATGCCCTGGCAGAATATCAGACTAACCATTTGAAGCCAAAATTCATAAACTCCCAAACCGGCAGGGAGTATTACACCATGGATCAGATGGCGGACTGTTTCGCGATCTGTAATCAGATCAGTAAAGAAACCGGGATCAAGATTATCCATGAAACACACCGCAATAAGTGGTCCTATGCGGCTCATGTCGTTTACGATTACCTGCAGAAATTTCCATCCCTGAGACTGGCCCTTGATATTTCTCACTGGGTATGTGTCTCTGAAAGCTATCTGGAAGACCAGCCGGAAGCAGTACTTGCCGCGATAGCCCATAGCGACCACCTGCATGCAAGGGTGGGAAGCATCGAAGGTCCGCAGGTAACGGATCCGCGCGCCCCTGAAAATGCTATTGCCCTACAGCATCACCTGCAATTTTGGGATAAATGGATCGAATATCAATATCAGAGCGGAGCTGAAGAATGCAGCATCACCACAGAGTTTGGCCCATATCCCTATATGAATTACAAATGTTTTACCAACGAACCGGTAGCAGATCAATGGCAAATAAACGTGTATATGAAGGAGTTGCTGGAAAACAGATATCAAAACCAAATTTTATGAGCTTGAACAGAAGAAAATTTATAAAACTCAGTTCGGTAACAATTGCCGGTCTGCCACTAAGTAGTTTAACCGCTAACGATTCCTGGTACACAAATGATGCAGCACCTGCAGAAAACGAACTCTATACGCTGTTTAAAAATCCGGTCGGTACTGCAAAACCTTTTGTGCGGTGGTGGTGGAACGGCTTGCGTGTGGTTAAAGAAGAACTACTCCGGGAGCTGGATATGCTCAAGGAATTGGGAATCGGGGGCGTGGAGATCAATTCGATCCGCTTTCCCGAAACGGCAGATCCATTACATTATGAAGAACTGGAATGGCTCAGCGATGGCTGGATGGAAATGCTTGAATTTGCCTTGAAGGCTGCGAAAGAAAGAGGAATTGTATGTGATATCATTGTTGGGTCCGGATGGCCTTTTGGAGGGGAGTTTTTAAGCCCGGATGAGCAAACCCAGATCATGGCGCTGAATACCAAAGATCTTAAGGGGCCGCAGACCTTAAAAATTACCAAGGAAGAATTACTAAAGCTGGTGGAGCCTCCGATAGCCTCAAAACACAACAAACGTTACAAAGAATTAAGCGTATTGAGATTGGCACCAGCGAAATTGGCAAATCTGGAAAGTGTGTTAGACCTTGATGCGGAGATCAATAAGGACGTCATCACTATCCAGGTGCCCGATGGCGACCATGTACTGTATTTTCTGGTAAAGATCACCGGCTTTATGGCCGTGATGTATGGCGCGCCAGGTGCCAGCGGGCCAGTATTAAATCATTACAACAAAGATGCCGTTCATAAGTATCTGAATAAGATGTCGGACGCCATTACGCCAAAATTGGGCGTGATGGGCGATCATTTCCGGTCGGTCTTTACAGACAGTCTTGAACTGGAAGGCGCCAACTGGTGTGACGATATGTTTGCGGAGTTTGAAAAACGAAGGAAATATTCCCTTAAGCCTTATCTTCCATTCATTTTGTTTAAAACAGGACGTTTAGGACGAGCCCTGAATGAAAAGTATGGTTCAATCGTGGCTGAAGGCCTCAATGAAACACTGCAGCGGGTAAGGTATGACTTTGAGATCACCAAAATGGAATTGTTTCAGGAGCGCTTTCTGGATGTATTTTTAGATTGGTGTAAAAAGAATAAAGTTAAGTCGAGGGTACAGGCCTACGGCAGGGAATACCATCCGCTGGAATCCAGTATGCAAATTGATATTCCGGAATGTGAAACCTGGATCAGAAGGCACGTCGGAGAAGAACCAAAAGAGTTCGACTACTCCCATGGCCGCACCTATTCTGAGGTAAACAAGTTTGTCTCCTCCGGTGCGAGGCTATCGAATAAGAAGATCATCAGTTGTGAGGAAATCACCAATACAGAACTGGTTTTTAATGCAACGCTGGAAAGGATTAAGATCACGGGCGACCAGAGCAATCTCTCCGGGGTCACGCATTCGGTCCTTCATGGGTTCAACTATAGTCCGAAGGATTCCATTTTTCCAGGCTGGATCAGGTATGGTACACTTTTTAATGAAAGAAATCCCTGGTGGCCTTATCTGGAAAAATGGATAAGCTATAAGAGCCGCCTTTCTACGGTGTTTCAAAATGGAGTAATGATGTCGGATATCGCCCTCATGCATCCGTTGCCCGACTTGTGGAGCCAGTATGCCGCTCAATGGGATCCATTTCCAGAAAGAGCGCTGCCGGATTATGTACACAACGTTTGGGAAGCCATTCACCAATGCGGATCTGGTTGCGATTATATCAGTGAGAACATCCTGCAAAAAGCTACGTTTTCAAATGGGAAACTGACTTATGGCCCCAGGCAATATAAGGTGCTGTTGGTTATTGAAGCCGAAACCATTTATCCAGAAACGGCGAAAGCATTGAGCCGGTACGCGGCTGCCGGGGGGCAAATTGTTTTTGTCGGCACAGCACCTCATAAAGCGCCCGGTTATCACAATCATAAGAAGCATGATATGCAGGTGCGCAGCACAATCGCAGCATTGAAGAAAAATAAAAGTGTTGCACTGTTCCCCGGACCAGATAAGAATAAAACGATGATCGATTGGTATAAAGCGGTTCAAAAACAATTCAATATTAAGCCTTTCTTTAGCACCGACAATCCTCAGCCATCGGTAAGCCAGGTTTATTATACCTTCGGTAGCACAGATGCCTTTTTCATAGCGAACTATAACCTCAGTCAGCGGTTTGAATTTAATGCGGAGTTTGATGTTGATCCTGATCAAACAGCATGGCTATGGGATCCTGAAACCGGCGAGCGGTTTCTGTATAAAACTGAGGGCGCCAACAATAAATTAAAGATTACATTAGCACCCGCTGAATCTAAACTGATTATTTTTGATAAAGATTCGAGGGGTAAAAAACTGCCGGTTATTGATGCGCTGAAAACACCGGTATTGCAAATAAGCAGTCCCTGGAAACTGGTGCTGAACCATGTGGATGGGGAAAGGAAAACCATTGAGCTGAATCAGCTGGTGGATTTTAAGGAGAACGAGACCTTAATGTCTTTCGCCGGAAACGCCATATATGAAAATGCTTTTCAGGTAGGTAATCCGGGTGACATCAGCTTTCTGAATTTGGGTAAAGTGATTGGCGTAACTGAAGTGACACTTAATGGCGTTAATCTGGGCAGCAAATGGTATGGCGATCATATCTATCCGGTTACAGGTCATCTGAAAAAAGGTAAAAATACATTATCGATCAAATTGACGACAACATTGGGCAATTATATCACCTCATTAACAGATAACAAAGAGTCAATCAAATGGATTAAAGGGAAAAAGCAGTCACTTTATTCCATGGGTATTCTGGGGCCTGTACTATTGGGCTAACGGATCTCGCAAAGCAAGAACCGTTATCTTGGTTTCATAGCGTTCAGCATCAGGCCAGTTGCTATAGCGCCCAGTAGGTAGTAGCTCACAGTGAGTAGTTTAACCTGGTTATTCCTGGCCACCGGCCTGGGGTCAAGCCCCATAGGCTCGGGGAGCGTAATTGCCCCGATTCCGGCGCTGAGCCCCAGAAAGATGGCTTTTGGCCAGAGGTACTTCTGGCTCCCGGCGCCGATCAGGCTGTAATATAAGGTATTCCCTACTATATCGCCTGCCAGGGTCGCTTTATACAGGTTCTCTTCGCTATCAATGCCGCCTCCAAAATAATTCAATGTTTTTTGTAAGGCATTTTCGCCCAGCAGATCTACTCTCGGCATGTCGGGTCCTGTTTTTTTTAAGCTCTCGTGCAGGACGTTCAGTACAGTTGCACCGGCCAGCCCGGCAAGCAGGTTTTTGATTTTGCGCATAGGTAGTTATTTATCAATCCCTTTAACAGAGATGCATGTGTTGATACAACAACCCATAGCGCAGCTTGGTTTTATTGTTATTGACCTCTATTTTATATGCAGGTCAGCGCTCCGACATAAACGCTATTCCCCTGTAACTTTCCGTCTTTCGATGCAAAGCTCATATAACAATGAACGGTATCGCCAGCGAAAGCTGGGGATATGTCAAGCACATAACCCTGTGCATAACGATCGGTTATAGCAACTTTCCTGACGGCCATCTGTCTTTCCGGATGATAGATCAGGAAAGTAGCCAGATCAGTATGCTGACAATAAGCGGATTGTCGCTGCGGAAGCCAGTTAAATTCTATTTGGGCAGGTAAGGCGAGTAGACCGGGACTTTCAGCTGGTACAATATAACCTCTGCTATATACCAGCTTCGGATAGTTCAGCATAAGCACTGCACCGTCGGTTAGAAAAGCATGGTCATAGTTATAAGAGCAGGCTACATTTACGGGGTCTTTTCCTTTGGCATACTGCTTAAACCCGATCCTGATCAGATCGTCAATTTGACTAAAAAAACCGCTCAGCAGCCCGAGTTTTGCCTGGACGTCCAATTGTAATGCCGTCGGAGCTTTATTGCTTTTCCGGTAAGCGGCGGTAACCACGTTTATGTTTTTGTGAACCCGGTTGACTGAGGGGCCTACTTTATTGCGGACAGGACCCAGGATGCCTGATTTTAAGATGCCCATGTTAAGAAGTTAATGATAAATGATCCGCTGCTTCTGGTTGATTAAAACTGCCCGTGTAAGCACTATCAGCCACCTGCTTTCTGTCGGCCGCGATAAAAGATAAATAGGTTTCCATATATTTTCCCTGTAAACTTGGAGGGAGCTCCAATTCTGCAGTTCCGGAAATTCTGTCACTGCCAAATAACACATACTCGGTTCGCTGCTGATCGGGAAAATGGGCCAGCATCATCGCCTGTTCAGCCGCTTCCGGCCAGCTCATTCTGGGATCCGTATGCCAGGTAAACTGTAGTCCAACGGGAATTTGTGTAACCTGACAGTTTTCTGCAGGCCTTAAATGGCCTTTGCTTAACATGACCTGTGCATAGTCAATCTTCAGATCGGGATAATTGCCTTCGATGATTCGCTTTTTGTTATGCTTTACCGCTTGATTATAGGCATTGTCGTCCATCAGCTCGCCCTCAATATGAAACCCCGTTTCGATAAAGTCCTTTACTGTGCATAAGAACTTGCTGCATAGTTTGGTCACCATTCTGTTTCTTAACTGCAATTCTGTAGGTGGCTTTGTATTGACTCCGATTTGCCGCGATACGTTTTTGTTTTTCAGCATGTAATAGACCGTATTTTCTATTCTTCCTCTGAATGGGCCGTGTGGGCCATTGTTTAAGATTCCCATAGCGTTAATATTTGGTTAGATAAAATGCCCCCTTTTGGCGGAGGCTTGTACAAATATAATGGGTAAGTCCCTGAAATGCAATAGGACAGAGTCTCTAATAAGTAAAGGTTGACTAAAGGCTAAGTGGCGGATAAGTAAAGGGTTGCTTTACCTTCCCTTTACCCTTGACTTAGCTTTGCTTTACTCTTGGCTTACCCCGCAGCTAAGGCAACCCTAACGCAACCCTAGCGGAAGGGTAAAGCAATCCGCAACTTACCCGCTACTTATCCCTAACTTATCCTTAGCTTATTATAGTGCCTACGTTAATGCTGGTCATGGTGTCAATAGAGCAGACGGTGTATTTTGATGAAATCTGTATAAGGTTACCGCTTACCCAGCGACGAATATTGCTGATGATCGCTTCATCACCTTTAAAAACATTATAGGTCAATGAAAATGATAATAATAAACTAAATTTGCAGCAATGAATTGGAGCCGCATTATTTTAATAAGCTGTTTATTTTTTGGAATAAGCTTTTTTAAGGCAGAAGCCCAGGTGCTAGCTCCCTTGCCTGCGATAGATACTGTAGCAGCCCTTAAAAAAAACTATACGAGGAAAATTATTAAGGATTCGGCGTATTATGCCAGGCAAAAGTTTGTGACCGATTCCATCCTATCCCATACCTGGATCGTTCCCGATTCTATGGTTAATAAAAACCTCATTATTGATAGCATTCTGAAAGTCCAGGTATATGGACGGTCTGGTTTATATACCCGGTATAAAGATTTTAAGACCTCGGAAAAATTTAGTCTTTACCGTACAGGCACACCTGTCCCGAAAGGAAATCTCTGGGTGCTGGGTATGATCACTTTACTTCTGGTACTATTTGCATCCTTAAAAATTTCGTTTTCCAAACAGCTGCAAACTATTGTACAATCCTTTTTCAGCAACAGGATATTGAATAACCTGAATAAGGAAGACAACCTTTTCACTTCCTGGCCCTTTTTATTGCTTTTTGTGCAGTTTGGCTTCACTATAGGTATGTTTTTTTACCTCGTTACACAATATTACCACATGTCCTTTGCGGATAGTGGTTTTAGGTTCTATTTGAGCGTATCCCTTTTGATTGTCATACTATATGTGCTGAAAATTGTTTTGCTGCGTTTGCTGGGCTATCTCTTTGATATTCAGAAACCCATAAATGAGTACGTATCTATATTATATTTGAGTTATTTTAACATCTCGCTGATGTTTATCCCTTTGGTGATCGCTTTTGCGCTATCTCCTTTAAAGTATGGGCGTTATTATATCGCTATATCCTTCATTCTGCTGATTATTGCATTTACTTTTCAATTTATTAGGGCGGGCGTAAATATTTTATCTCACTATCGGTTTTCAAAAGTCTATTTGTTTTTGTACTTTTGTGCCCTCGAAATCTGCCCTATATTAATATTAATCAAGGCAATAGGACTATAAAAGCGGTAATTAGGTAAAATGCAAGAAAAGACAGAAGATAGGCTACGTAAGGTGAAAAGTATATTGGTAACCTTGCCAAAGCCAGAAACAGAGAAGTCTCCTTATTTTGATTTGGCAAAGAAGTACAACCTGAAAATTGATTTCAGATCATTTATTCATGTTGAAGGTGTTCCAGCCAGGGATTTCAGAAAAGATAAAATTACGTTAGGTGATTTTACAGCAGTAGTTTTTACAAGCAGAAATGCAGTGGATCATTTTTTCAGGATCTGTGAAGAGATGAGATATGATGTTCCCGCAGATCTGAAATACTTTTGTATTTCAGAATCCACCGCCTTATACCTCCAGAAATACATCCAGTACAGAAAGCGAAAAATATTTTTTGGAAAGCAAACAGCTGCCGATCTTGCAGAGGTACTGAAAAAACATGCAAGCGAGAAATTTCTTTATCCCTGCTCTGACGTAGCAACAGAAGATACGATGAATTTCCTGCAAAAGAATGGGTATGATTTTACACCAGCTGTGTTGTTCAGAACGGTAGTCTCAGATCTCTCTGATTTGGCTGAAGTTTTTTATGACATCATTGCTTTCTTCAGTCCTTCGAGTATTCAGTCACTGTATACAAATTTCCCCAATTTTAGACAAAATAACACGCGAATTGCCGCCTTTGGTGTAAACACACATAAGGCAGTTAAAGACTCGGGGTTAATTGTGGATATCGCTGCACCTTCGCCTGAAGCGCCTTCAATGATCATGGCGATCGAAAATTATGTAAAAAAGTCTAATAAGTAGGATTTCGTATTTCTTTTTAGGTTAAAAAATTTCTTTATACGGGTTGACCTGACAAGAAAAATGCCAAAAAGCATTTTATTTTTATTTTAAGTCACATTTTTATGACTCAATAATTGCTTTTATCAATTCAAATTGATAAAATTGTTATAAAATTGCTTATCGCTAGATATGAGGAATCTATACTTAGTCGCTTTTATTATTGTTGGTGCATTATTTTCAAGCTGTGGAAAAGGCGGGCAGGGAGAGCTGGTCGGTGTGTATAACAAGAAGTTCAAAAATAACAAGATCCCATTAGGAATGGTTTACATTCCGCCGGGAAGGACTTTAATCGGGATGTCTGATGAGGACATCAACAACTCCCAAAGTTCCCCAAGCAGGATGACTTCCTTCAGTGCTTTCTTCATGGATCAGACGGAGATTACAAATGCTGAATACAGGCAGTTTGTAACCTGGGTCAGGGATTCTGTAGCGATAACTTTATTGGGCCCAACCACTGCCCCGAACTTCTTTAAGGCTGTACCTAAAGGTGCCGATGGCAATGCAGCTTTAGGCGGTAACAGGGATATAGACTGGAGAAAAGTCGGTAAGGGATCTGTGTTGTGGAGCAACAAAAAAGGAGGCATGGGCAGCAAGTTAGCCGATATGTATTATAGCGGTGCTGATGCCTTGCCAGGCAGACATGAAATTGATGTCAGGAAGCTTAAATATGCTTACAGCTATGTAAGCTCCGACCTGGCTGTGGAGGGCAGAAAAGACCCATCGAAAAAGAGACAGGATTTCATCATTACGTATACTGATAATCCTGATCCTTCAAATCCAAATCATCACCCTTCAGTAGAAGTTTATCCGGATACATTAGTTTGGAAAGTTGATTATTCCTATTCACAGAATGATCCGATGGTGAAAACTTATTTTAACCACCCTTCGTATGACGATTACCCGGTAGTAGGGGTAAGCTGGGAGCAGGCGAGTGCATTCTGTGTATGGCGCACCCGTTTTTACGAATCTGTAGCTTCTGCAAGAAAACTGCCGGCAAACTCCAGGCCTGAATACCAGCTGCCAAGTGATGCACAGTTTGAATATGCTGCCCGAGGCGGGAATGTAAAAACCAAATACCCATGGGGTGGCCCATACGTACGCAATACTAAAGGCTGCATGCAAGCCAACTTCAAAGTTGGCCGTGGGAATTATTCTGATGATGGCGGATTATATACCGTAAATGTAAAATCTTATTTCCCTAATGATTACGGCCTGTACAATATGGCCGGCAATGTTGCGGAATGGACAATAACTGCTTACAACCAATCGGCAGCTCCAATGCTGCTTGATTTTAACCCCAATTTCACGTATGTGGCCAAAACGGGCGACAGTAAATACATGAAACGCAAAGTCGTAAGGGGTGGATCATGGAAGGATATCGGCTTCTTCCTTCAGAATTCAGTAGGTACTTACGAGTACCAGGACCAGGCCAGGTCATATATTGGTTTCAGGTGCGTTTCTGCATACCCTGGTACTGATATCACGTATAAAAACTAAAAAAACAAAAATATCTAAATCCTTTATTAACGAAGAAAATGGCTGCAAAAAAGAAATTCGATTGGTTACATGTTGCGATATCCTGGGGTGCCAGTATTGTAATTGTGGGTGCGTTGTTTAAAATTTTACATATTGGAGGTGCACTGGGTAACTATGCGATCGGTATTGGTCTGGGAGTGGAAGCCTGTTTATTCTTTTTAACAGGTTTCAGACAGCCTGAACATGAACTTCCATGGGAACGGGTTTATCCTGAACTAAGCGCAGATTTTGATGGCGAATTGCCTAAAGCTTCTGCAAGATCGGTTGCGGCAGCTCCTCAGGCTTTTTCGTCAACCGCGGCTTTAGATCAAATGTTGGTTGATGCTAAAATCGGGCCTGAACTGATTGAAAGTTTGGGTACAGGGCTACGTACTTTTGGCGATAAAGTGTCTGCCATATCTAATGTTGCAGATGCATCCTCTGCAACGACTGAGTTTACAGGAAAATTAAAAACAGCTTCTGCAAGCTTTGATACTTTAAACGGTGCTTTTGCGAAAGCTACCTCTCAACTGGTGGAAATGGGCGAAAGCAATACCGCCGCTACTGCATATCATGATCAGGTGAATGCATTGGCTAAAAATTTATCTGCACTAAACGCAGTTTATGAATTGGAACTTCAGGATTCAAGTGCGCATCTTAAATCAATGAATAAATTTTACCAGAACTTATCATTAACCATGAACAACTTCAATGAATCTATGGAAGATTCAAAACAGTTTAAAGAAGAAGTTGGTAAGCTGGCTAAGAATTTATCTTCACTGAATGCCATTTATGGTAATATGCTGACTGCCATGAACCAGCCGCGCATTTAATTAGTGATCAATTAGTTATTATTTAACCAAACAGACCTAATTATAAAATGGCCGGAGGAAAAGAATCAACGAGGCAGAAGATGATCAATATCATGTATTTGGTATTGTTGGCTATGCTCGCTTTAAACGTATCAGAAACCATATTAAGTGCTTTTAAGAATATAAACGATAGCTTGGTTACTTCTAAAACCAATGTAAGCACTAGCATTGACCAATTGTTTTCATCATTTGAAAATACAAAGTTGAAAGAAGAACCAGCCAGGGCACAACCTATCTGGGAGAAAGCCAATAAGGCTAAAGCTTATGCAGATGATTTGAATAATTATGTGCAGCAATTAAAAGATCGGTTTCTTTCAGCTGGTGAGGGCATCAATGAAGAAACCGGGGACATCAAACTTCGGGATAATATGGATATTGCCCAGGGAATCATGGTGAACCAAAAAGAAGGCTTTAAATTAAAAGCTAAAATTAATGAAACTCGCGAAAAACTAATTGGCTTGCTGGATGAAAAGGATCGCCGAAGTGTCAGTTTTTCTCTGGAAGCCGCTGATGCAAAGAAGGGGATAAACGGAAAGAAAGAGTGGGTAGACATTAATTTCGGGGAGGGGACTCCACTGACGGCTGCTAATACCATCTTAAGTAAAATCCAATCCGACGTTAAGAATGCAGAGGCTGAAATTGTCAAAAAGTTGTTCGGCAATATGGACAAAGCATTGGTGAACCTCGATAAGTTTGAGGCTGTGGCCGTAGCGCCAAGTTCTTATGTGGTACAGGGGCAGCCTTATACCGCACAGGTTTTCTTAACTGCCAGCGACAGTAAGTCTAACCCTCAGATCAGCGTTGGGGGCAACAGCCTTTCTGTAAAAGAAGGCAAAGGAACCTATACCGGTGGAACCGGAAGTGTAGGGGTTTTTAAATGGAGAGGTGTGATCCGCGTGAAGCAGACCGATGGTACGGTAAAAGAATACCCAACTGCTGAACAGAGTTACCAGGTGGCTAAACCTTCGGCAACCGTTTCTCCCAGTAAAATGAATGTGATCTACGCAGGTATACCAAATCCTTTTTCTGTTTCAGCAGCAGGCTTTCCGTTGGAAAGTGTAAGTGCAAGTATTTCCGGCGGATCAATCAGCAAAGTTGGAAGTGGGCAGTATTCGGTATTGGTTGGTGGTAACCAGGTTGGTAAAACATTAAACATCAATGTTTCTGCAAGCAACGGCGGTAAAACATTGAACCTCGGCGCCCAACAGTTCCGGGTAAAAGCATTGCCTACACCAAAAGCGAACGTTAAAGGTAAATCGGGCGGTAATGTTCCGCTGGAGTGGATCGAAGGAGCGGGAGCTATTGATACGCAGCTTGAAGATTTTGTTTTTGATGTGAAGTTCAGGGTGATCCGGTTCTCGGCCACTTTTATCAATCCACGTTCTGATGCGGTTACCATTTCTAATAATGGTGGCGGTTTTAGCGGACAAATAAAAGGTGCTTTAAATTCTCTTAAACCGGGTGCAACCATTATTTTTAAAGATATTGTTTGTGAGGGGCCTGATGGCAGACAAAAGGTTTTAGATGGAATAACATTTATAGCTAAATAGCATATGAAACAAGTATTATGTATTATCGCATTTCTGTTGTTAAGTATTGGTTCTTTTGCCCAGGAGACACCGGCAACATCTCCTGCTGATGCGGCGAAAAAGAGCAAGCTTAAGATAAAGACCCCACCGAAAGATGGGTTTTCTGTGAGGATGGATGTAGACAGCAATGTGATGGTACCATATGCTGACGTAAGGGAAGAGGATGTATATTATGCAAAACGTATCTGGCGCGAAATTGACCTGAGGGATACGATCAATTCGGTATTGAAAGCAGAAAATGCCAAACTGATTGATATCTTGCTTGAGGCAGTGTCGAACGAAGAACTCACGGTTTATTCTCCGAAAGATACCACTGCAGGAAAGCTCCTGGAAGATAATGATTCATTTAAAATTGCCCTAACTGCACAAGAGGCCTTACAGAGTGCGAGAGGGATTACAGAAGGGGTAGCGGATTCGGCAACCGGTAAAATTGCTGAACCTCAGCTGAGAAGGTTGAGATCAGACGAGTTTCTAAAGTTCAGGATCAAGGAAGACTGGATATTGGATGTGAAACGCTCAATTTTTGAACCGAGGATTGTTGGTCTTGCACCCATGAAAATGGTAGAAGGAAACTGGCAGCCGGTATTCTGGATCTATTACGATGACGTAAGGGAACTGTTAAGTAAGGAACGAATGGTTAATCCATTTAATGATGCTTCACAGCTTACTTTTGATGACTTCTTTGTCAGACGGCTCTTCTCCAGCTATGTGGTTAAAGAAACCAACCCTTCAAATAAAAATATTGTGGACATCCTCGGGCAGACTGATCCTAAAGATCCCAGGAAATTGTATGAGTCTGAGCGGATCAAGAAATCCATTTCAGACTATGAACAAAGTTTATGGGAGTATTAGTTAGGAGTACGGAAGAAAGAGTGAGGATTAACGATTAAGTGCATATCGTAATCGCCTTAAAAATTAAAAGCCCTCGTGTAACACGTCAGGGCTTTTCTTATTTTTTGCCCCTTCATCTTTGCTCTTCGTTCCTTGTCCTTGTTCTTCGGGCGCCTTAGTCTTTGCTCTTAAAATAGTCCAGCAGAGTTTTAACCTGAGTTTTGTTCAATATTTTTTGCAGTTCGGTTTCGGGGGCATCTTTAATTTTCTTTACAGACTTAAACTGCTGCAGTAATCTGTCAGCGGTAGATTTACCAATACCCGGAATTTGTTCCAGCTCAGTTTTAAGGGTGCCCTTATCCCGCTTTTTTCTATGGAAGGTAATGCCAAAGCGGTGCGCTTCGTCCCGCAATTGCTGGATAACTTTTAGGGTTTCGGATTTCTTATCCAGGTAAAGGGGATAAGGGTCTCCGGGAAAAAATAGCTCCTCCAGGCGCTTCGCAATTCCAATCACGGTTACCCGCTTGTCGATGCCTAATTTCTTTAAACTGGTCATCGCAGCCGAAAGCTGGCCCTTGCCACCATCAATAATGATGAGTTGAGGTAAAGTATTCTCTTCCTCAAGCATGCGTTTATACCGCCTGAACACCGCTTCCTCCATCGTCGCAAAATCATTTGGCCCCTCAACCGTTTTTACGTTAAAATGCCTGTAATCCTTTTTTGAAGGCTTCGCATCTTTAAAAACCACAATTGCAGAAACGGGATAGGCACCCTGGAAATTGGAGTTGTCAAAGCATTCGATATGCTGTGGCAATTTGGTCAGCCCCAGATCCTTTTGCATTTGGCTAAGGATCCGGTCTGTTCTCAGGTCGGGGTTTAACTTTTCGTACTGATTGAGTTTCTCTTTTTTAAAGAAGAGCACATTTTTCTGAGAAAGTTCCAGTAGCTTTTTCTTTTCGCCCAATTTTGGGACCGTAAGTTTAAGGTTCTCATCGATCAGGACAATATCAAAAGGAACAATGATCTCTTTTGAACTACTATTGAACCTGCTTCGGAATTCGGTAATGGCAATGGTCAGCAATTCCTCATCGCTTTCATCCAGACGTTTCTTGATCTCGATCGTCTGCGTCTGAATAATGCTGCCGTTCATGACCTTCAGGTAATTTACAAATGCATAACGTTCATCAGAAGCAATACTGACCACGTCGATATTGGTGATCGCACTATTTACTACCGTTGATTTGCTCTGATATTTTTCGAGAACAAGCAGTTTACGCTGGTACTGATGCGCATATTCAAAGTTCAGATCGGTGACTGCATTTTTAATGATCTGCTTGACATTTTTAATGACATTGCCGATCTTCCCGTTCAGGATGTCCTTAATCTCTTCTATATTAGACTGGTAATCGGCTTCCGCCTGATAGGCCTGGCATGGCCCTTTACAATTGCCGATCTGGAATTCAAGACATACCTTGAACTTGCCCTCTTCGATGTTTTTTTGATGGAGCGGAAGATTACAGGTACGTAGCGGATAAGTTTCTTTGATGAGATCGAGTATGGTGTGCATCATCCCTACAGACGCGTAGGGGCCAAAATAGGTAGATCCATCCTTCACCATCTTTCTTGTCCAGAATATTCGTGGGAAAGGCTCTTTCTTGATGATGATCCATGGATAGGTCTTATCATCCTTAAGCATGATGTTATACCTGGGCTGGTGCTTTTTGATCAGGCTGTTCTCTAAAAGCCAGGCGTCAATTTCGGTGTCGACAATGGTAAATGTTATTTTACGGATCTTGGAAACCAGCACCCTGGTCTTTCCGTTCATCTGGTTATCCTTATTGAAATAAGAACCGACCCTGTTTCTTAGGTCTTTAGCTTTGCCGATATAAATGAGCG
>CAMLDJ010000029.1 GCA_946478755.1 uncultured Pedobacter sp.
GTCTTTTGCCCTTGATCCTTTAAAGATAGGGGCAGATGAAGGCTGGGCAGCTCCGGCTTTCCCCGATAATAAACTGGATAAGGTTACCGTACCACATTCTTTTTCTGTCGACAAACGATATTTCTTTTATACCGGAACGGCCTGGTATTTTAAAAAATTCGATGCCAGGCCCATTGGTAGTGGTTTTAGGGCATTTATAAAATTTGATGCCGTCTTTTATAAGTGTAAAGTATGGCTGAACGGTAAGGTTGTTGGTGCGCACGAAGGAGGATATACTCCCTTTGAACTCGATGTAACCGCTGCGCTGAAAGAAAAAAATGTATTGTCGGTTATGGTAGATAATTCGTGGGACAAAACGACCATTCCCGGTGCAAGAGCTATTGATTCCAATTACAATGCTGCCGCTGCGCAGGTATATCCCTGGATAAATTATGGAGGTATTACCAAATCTGTTGAGCTAAAGATAAGACCGGCCGTGTACATCAGCAATATCAAGATCCAGGCCGATCCTGATCTGAAAAAAGGCAGTGCTGTAATCCAGGTCAAAGCATTTATTAAGAATACATCTGCTGCTGATACTACGGTTATACTAAATACTGATGTTTCTGCCAATAAAGAAAAGTTTGCAGGCCTGTTTAAACCGGTAAAAATAAATATCGCAGGCAACTCATCCAGGGAGCTGAACCTGCAGGCCTATCTACCTGCAAAGCATGTAAAACTATGGAGCCAAGATAGCCCTTCTTTATATGCTTTAGCGTTAAGCGCAGGCAACGATACATTGAAAAGTAATTTCGGCATCAGGAAGATCGAAGTTAGAGGGGTACAGTTACTGCTTAACGGACAGCTTATAAGAATGGGCGGTGGTAACCGCCCAGCTGACCATCCGGATTTTGGTTCCATTGATCCGGATAGTGTGTTAAAGAAAGACCTCATCCTGATGAAGTCTGCAGGAATGGAACTATCCAGAATTGCACACCATGCAGTTTCTAACGATTTGCTGGATTGGGCTGATAAACATGGCATGCTCATTATCACCGAAGCGGGCAACTGGCAATTGGCTTCCTCACAAATGGCAGATCCTTTAATGCGGGGCAAATTTCAGTCGCAGATGCGTGAAATGCTCGAAAGAGACTGGAACCACCCCTCGGTATTTGCCTATTCATTGGGCAATGAGTTTTATTCCCACAAACCCGAAGGGCAGGCCTGGGTAAGGGATATGAGTGCATTTGTAAAAAATATCGACAATACCAGGCTAATCACCTTTTCCAGCAATATTGTTTTTAGGGATTATATCAAAAAGCCAACTGATGAAGCCTCGCAGTATGTTGATTTTATCAGTGCCAACGTATATGCAAACCATGCCAAATGGGTAGCCCATATCCATGAGTTGTACCCTTCAAAACCCATCTATATAAGTGAATTTGGTATGATGCTCACCCCCAATAAGACAGAGAAAGACAGAGCGGTTTATCTTAAAGATGCGATTGAGGCTTTTAGAAAAACGGATTATGTGATCGGTGCTTCCATCTGGTCGTTTAACGATTATCTGAGCCGTTTTCCTTTGTCCAATGCAGATGGATACCGGTCTTGGGGAGTGGTTGATGCAAAGCGTGAACCAAGAGGCACATACAGCCTTTTGCAAGCGGAATTTGCTCCTGCATTGATCTCTGTTATCAGTTTTAAGGATAACAGGTTAATCCTGAATATAAAATCAAGAAGCGATTTTCCTTCTTACAGCCTGCAGGGGTATCAGCTAAAAGCGGGGAGCAAAACTGTTCAGGTTAAAACATTGCCGCCCGGAGCCTCGCAGCAGATCAGTATCGATATCGTCCCGGGCGAAAAGCCAACGTACATAGAACTGATCAAACCGGGCGGCTTTATCATCATGAAAACAGATATTAATAACAGATAAGAATGAAGTCTTTTTATTATACCAGAGCTCTTGCGTTGTTGTTTACTTTAAGCTTTGTAGCTACGTGCTCAAAAGCGAGTAACATTGTGCGTTTATCTGGGCTGTTTGGCGATGATATGGTATTGCAGCGACAGAAAGCAATCCAATTTTATGGAACAGCGGCGGCTAAAGCAGTATTCGATATTGAATTTGCAGGAAAAAAACAAAAAGTAAAGGCTACTGAAAATGGCAAATGGGAGATTAATTTTCCGGCTATGGAGGCTGGGGGACCATATAAACTAAGTGTAACATCCGACAGCTCCTTCACCCTAAAAAATATCCTGATTGGCGATGTATGGGTATGTTCCGGACAATCCAATATGGAATGGGTATTGAGACGGGCCTTTAATGGGCCTTATGAATTAAAAAAAGCGAACTATAATGACATACGTTTTCTTACTGTTCCCAAAAATGCAGCCTCCTTTGCAGCAGAAGAGATAAAAAATGCTTCATGGAAAACCTGCACTACGGCTAACGCCTGGGAATTTTCTGCTGTGGCCTATTTTTTCGCAAGAACGCTTAACGAACGTTATAAAATACCTATCGGTATCATACATACTTCATGGGGAGGTACACCGGCCGAATCGTGGATCAGTAATGAGGCCATTTCAACCCATCCTGATTTTAAGCTAAAAGCTGATAGCCTTTTGCAGGCATTTCAAAACGGATCTACAATAGAAGCACTGCAAAAAAAGGTATACATGGAGCGCAGTTTTCCATACCTGAAAAATCTACAGGAAAAGGACAAGGGTTATATCGAAGGCTGGAGTAAAACCCAATACAATGATACCGAATGGAAAACGCTTGTTGTTCCGGGAACTTTGGAACAGCAGGGACTTGGAGATTATAAAGGAAGCATATGGCTGCGTAAACATGTTATTATTCCTGCAGCTATGGCTGGTCAGGATTTGACCCTGGTCATGGAAAAACTCAATGAACGCGACATTACCTATTTTAATGGCACAGAAGTAGGCAGGGTTTCTGGTTTCGGTGGGAAAAGGGTATACCGCATCCCAAAGGAAATCATCAACAAAGGAGAAAACATCATTGGTATCAGGTTGGAAGCATTTGATCGGCCGGCAGGTTTTGAAGCAAAAGATGCTTCAATCATCAGGCTTGAGCAGATGGTAGAAACAAACGATCCTACTACCATACCACTTGCAGGAGAATGGAAATATGCCCAGGGACTTGCGGCTGCAGCATATCCGGAACAGCCCAAAGCTGGCGTGAATGTATCGGCACTGCCTTCGGTTTTGTACAATGGCATGATTGCGCCGCTTAAAAAACTGGCCGTGAAGGGTTTTTTATGGTATCAGGGTGAAAATAATGCCGGAAGAGCTTTTCAGTACAGAACTTTATTCCCGCTTTTGATCAGCGACTGGAGAAAACAGTTTAACCAGGGCGATCTCCCTTTTATTTTTACGCAGCTCTCGGGTTACGGACCGATTACCAGTGAGCCTGTTGATCATTTTTGGGCTGAGTTAAGAGAAGCGCAATTGCAAACGCTTTCGGTGCCAAATACAGGTATGGCAGTAACCATTGATGTGGGTGACCCATATGATATCCATCCCCTCAACAAACAGGTAGTTGGCAAACGTTTGGCCGCGCAGGCCATGCGCACGGTTTATGGCGATAAGAATCAGGCAATATCCCCACTTTACGAATCTATGCGGCTGAGCGGTGATAGCATCCGGCTCAAATTTAGCCATACAGGTAAAAATCTGATCAGTAAGGGCGGCATGCCCAAAGGTTTTGCCATCGCAGGCGCAGATAAAAAATTTGTATGGGCAAATGCAAAAATTGATGGCGATGAGATCGTGGTATGGCGCTGGAAAGTAAAACCGGTTGCTGTAAGGTATGCCTGGACCGGCAGTCCGGTAGAAAGTAATGGCGCCAATGTTTTTAATGCAGAGGGATATCCCTTGTCGCCATTCAGAACAGACAATTGGAAAAGTATAACAGAAGGAAAGAAATAATACAGAATATTTTTATGATCACAAATCAAGGAGGCGAAAAGAGGCAGCTGCGATCTAACGAACTCGCGGCAGATCTTGCCATTATAGGCGGCGGGGTATCAGGAACCTGTGCTGCAATTACCGCTGCAAGGCAAGGATTAAAAGTTGTACTGGTGCAGGATAGGCCCGTGCTTGGCGGAAATGCGAGCAGTGAGGTAAGGTTATGGATGCTGGGCGCTACATCACATATGGGAAATAATAACCGCTGGGCCAGGGAAGGTGGTGTTGTGGATGAGCTGATGGTTGAAAATATGTACAGGAACCCCGAAGGAAATCCGTTGATTTTTGATACTGTTTTGCTTGATAAAGTTGTTATAGAGCCAAATATTACCTTATTGCTCAATACCGGGGTATATGATGTAGAGAAATCAGCCGCAGATCAACTGAGCGCCGTAAAAGCCTTTTGCAGTCAGAATTCTACCGAATATATCATACACGCACCACTTTTTTGCGATGCATCAGGAGATGGCATTGTGGCCTTCCTGGCAGGTGCGGCCTTTAGGATGGGAGCAGAGGCCAAAGAAGAATTTGGAGAACAGTTTGCGCCTACAAAAGAATATGGCGAACTGCTTGGCCATAGCCTGTACTTTTACAGTAAGGATACCGGCAAATCCGTAAAATTTGTGGCCCCTTCCTATGCACTGGATGATATTACAAAAATCCCCAGGTTTAAGAATTTTAATGCCAGGGAGTACGGATGTAAACTTTGGTGGCTGGAGTATGGAGGAAGATTGGATACGGTACATGATACCGAAAAAATAAAGTGGGAGCTCTGGAAAGTAGCCTACGGCGCATGGAACTATGTAAAAAACTCAGGCAATTTTCCCGAGGCCGAAAACCTTGCATTAGAATGGGTAGGTACCATACCGGGTAAAAGAGAGAGCCGCCGTTTCGAAGGCGAATACATCATCAAACAACAGGATATCGTTAATCAGCAACTGCATAATGACGCTGTTGCATTCGGTGGCTGGAGCATAGATCTGCACCCTGCAGATGGGGTGTTCAGCGAGAAACCTGGTTGCAATCAATGGCATAGCAAGGGCATTTATCAGATTCCCTACCGCGCTTTGTACAGCCGCAACATCCGGAATCTTTTTCTGGCTGGTAGGATTATCAGTGCAACACATGTTGCCTTTGGCTCTACGAGGGTTATGGCTACTGCTGCCCATGCGGCACAGGCAGTTGCCATGGCAGCGAAGATCTGTAAAGACAAAAATCTGCTGCCAGCTGACATCTATCATAAAGGATTTATACCCGAACTGCAGACTGAGCTGCTACGGAGTGGGCATCACATTCCAGATCTTGTACTCCATGATGCGCTCGACCTTGTGCGCAGTGCGCAGGTTACTGCATCCTCCGAACTGTTGCTGACAGGTCTTCCCGAAAGTGAACTGTTTAAACCACTCGAGTTTTCTGTTGCACAGATGATCCCCTTAAAAGCAGGTGCAATCGGGGCTTTTGTTGTACATGCAGAAGGGGATGCGGCAACGAAGTTGGAAGTAGAGCTTAGGATCAGCAGTAAAAAGAGCAACCATACGCCAGATTTGACCATAGATAAAGTTTCACTGCCAATAAATGTCGGGCGCAATTGCCTGCAGATCAGCTTTGATGCGGAAATGCCCGAAGAAAGTTATGCATTTCTTACTTTTATGAAAAATCCTGATGTTAAACTGCAGTTCTCAGCGAAGCGGGTTACGGGACTATTATCCGTGTTCAACGCCATTAATAAAGATGTATCCAATTATGGAAAACAAAGTCCGCCAGCGGATATAGGAGTAGATGAGTTTGAATTCTGGTGCCCTAAACGCAGGCCTGAAGGGCAAAATATTGCATTTAACTACGAATCGGGTATCAATGCTTTTGGTGCTGCAAATGTTACCAATGGCATAGATAGACCAGTTTCTGCGCCAAATGCTTGGGTGGCCGACTGGAAAGATAAGAATCCGGCATTAACCATCAGCTGGAAAGAAATCAAGACTGTTAAACGGATCGAGTTGTTATTTGATACTGATTTTGATCATCCGATGGAATCTGTCCTGATGGGCCATCCTGAAAATGTGATGCCGTTTTGCGTTGGGAATTATGTAATCAAAGACGATAAAGGTGCTATTGTTTTTACTAAAACGGGTAATTATCAAAGCAGGAACATCATTGAGCTAACTGAGCCTTTAAATACCAGGAGCCTAACAATATATTTGGAACATCCTTCAGACGAGGTGCCTGCGGCTTTGTTCTCCGTGCGTTGTTATCAATAATATTAAATAGCAGATAAATTAAATGGGAAAATTAGATTTTGTGGTAATGGCTGTTTTTGCCTTACTTATATTCGGTATCGGACTTACATTTACCCGCGTGGGAAGTAAAAGCGGACAGGCTTTCTTCGAAGCCGGAGGAGAAACACCCTGGTGGATCAATGGCTTATCCTTGTTTATCAGCTATTTTTCGGCCGGAACCTTTGTGGTTTGGGGATCTATCGCTTATAAACATGGGCTGGTTGCCAATGCAATACAGTTAACAATGGCCATCAGTGGCTTAATTGTTACCCTTTTTATTGCCGGAAGATGGAAAAAAACAGGTGTTGCAACTGCGGCTGAATACATTGGCAAACGGTTTGGCGCGGCCGAAAAACAGTTTTATACCTATATGACCTTGCTGCTGAGCCTTTTTACCACTGCAGCTGTACTGTATCCGGTTGGTAAAATGGTGCATGTAGCTACCCCATACTCACTGGAAACCTGCATTATTGTGATCGGGTTGATCATTGTGGTATATACCGCTGCTGGCGGATTATGGGCGGTTTTAGTGACTGATGTAGTTCAGTTTGTAATACTTACAGCCGCGGTACTGATTGTAATCCCTATTGCCTTTTCCCAGATCGGCGGACCGGCAAACCTTGTGGCAAAAGCGCCGCCGCATTTTTTTGAGCCTTTTAACCAGGACTATACCTTTGGGTTTATGCTGGCTTTTATTGTATATCAGACGTTTTATATCGGCGGTAACTGGTCATACGTGCAACGTTATACCAGTGTGTCTAACCAAAAAAACTCAAAAAAGGTAGCAGGCATATTTACGGTACTGTATTTTGTAAGCCCTTTTATCTGGATGATCCCACCGATGATTTACCGGGTGATCAATCCAAATCTCCAGGGACTGGAAAGTGAGGATGCATACATGATGTTGATCCAAAAAGTAATGCCGGCAGGTTTGATAGGGCTTGTGCTGGCCGGAATGGTTTCTGCTACATCAAGTAAGGCCAATACAACGATTAATATGGCCTCGACCGTTTTTGCGCAGGATATTTATAAAAACCTGCTCAGGCCGAAAGCTTCAGAAAAAGAAGTGATCTGGATGGCCCGGTTCTTTACCCTGGTTTTTGGCGTACTAACAATCGTTGTTGCCATTTGGATACCAAGTGCCGGGGGAATTGTTGAAGTGGTTTTAAGTACAGCCTCTATTGCAGGGGGAGCATTGTTTGCGCCGATCATCTGGACACTTTTTTCTAAACGTCAAACCGGATTTTCAGTCGTTACCGCCACCGTAGCATCATTGCTGATCAACCTGTTCTTTAAGGTGATTATGCCTAGTGTCTGGGGCTTAAAGCTCGACCGTACCATGGAAACCTGCATGGGGATGGGCATTCCAATAGCGGTTCTTTTGTTTTTTGAAATATATTATACTGTCAAGGGGCATATTTCCATTAAGGTAGAAGAAATGGAGCAGGAAAAAGAGCTTAGCGCGGAGCGGGTTGTGGATCCCGCCCTTCATATTGAGGCTGCAAAACAAAATAAATTCGGGATAGGTGTTATTGCACTTTCAATGGGTATTGTGGGGATAGGCATCGGAATACTTGGATATATCGCAAAGGATTTTTCAATCACCGTTATGGCTGTTGGCGGCCTAATCCTCATATCGGCAGGGTTAATATGGCGGGTAGCCAGTAAAAAGTTGGTTGTTTAATGCAAACAGTACAGGAATTTATGGAGTGGGTGCTTTTTTACGATCAAGAGTAAAACCCTATAAATACATGAAAGCCCATCCAAAGGCGAGGTAAAAACAAAAACATATTACGATGATACAATTCTTTTTAAAGTACAAAGGCAGTAGATTATTCATTTTTTTGCTTGTTTTTAGTCTTAATGCTTTCAGTCAAAGCAATAACAATACATTACACTTATTTGTAATTGGAAATAGTTTTTCGCAAAATGCGACCACTTTTCTGCCTCAAATGGCCAAAGAAACGGGTAAAAATTTAATTATTGGTAGGGCAGAACTTGGTGGTCATTCTTTGGAGCAACATTGGGGTTATGTAGAAAAATTTGAAAAGGATTCAACCGATGTTAAAGGAAAGCCATACGGAGGCAAATCGTTGAAAATGTTATTGTCGCAAGGTACCTGGGATGTAGTAACCATTCAGCAATATTCATACCTTTCCGGCGATTCATCAAGCTACAATCCATACGCGAAAAAACTTGTAGATTATATTAAAAAGCTTCAACCAAATGCAGAAATCGTGATTCACCAAACTTGGGCTTACCGTGCTGATGCAAAGAAATTTGGGAAGGTTGGGCCAGGGCAATTGGCTAAAAACCAGTTGGAAATGTGGCAAAAATCTCGTGAAGCATACCGCAAACTGGCAAAACAGTTTAATGCCAGGCTTTTACCTGTTGGCGATGCGTTTGAAGAAGTGGCGACCAATAAAAAATATGGCTATAAAAAGGATACAGCTTTCGATTTTGAACATCCTGTTGCATCCAATTTGCCTGATCAAACTCATTCTATCAATGTGGGCTATTTTTGGAACAAACAAGAATTAGCCTTTGATCCAAACCATGCGAATGATGCGGGTAAATATTTAGGCGGTTTGATTTGGTACGGGATACTTTTTAAAGATTCCCCGAAAAAAATAGGATTTAAACCCGCATCTGTTTCAGATGATTTTAAAAGCTATCTGCTTGAGGTTGCGAATAAGGTTATAAAGATTTCCAAAAACTGAGGTCGATAAATTGCTCGTTCGACAAACTCATAGATAAGTGAATACGAAATTCCTATAGCAAAACAAAATGCCACAAATAGTAGAGGCTTACACTTATGTAGAATCTAAGCAGAAACTTGGGAATGTAGTGTTGAAAATAGCGGAAAATACTAATAAAAACGACTTAGGACTAATAGCGACTTAAGATTTTTTAAGCGAAAAGGTACTATCTTTATTTAGGCTGTTAAAGTGATTGTATTAATTAATCTGCTTTTTGAAATAGTAAAAAAATTCAAAACCGTAATTAATTTCACGTGCCAATGTACCTGCGAGTTCCCAACCATCTTCGCCCATTAATTCCAATCCCTCATCTCTATATTTAGATTGTGAAACAGATTTTTTTAATAGATCTGATACTGTTTTCCCATTCACGCTTAGTGTAGCTTTGCCAGTAATAACCTGGTACAACATTTCGGCATAAACAAATTTTGGTTTTTCTGCCAAATCTAATACTGCAGTCTGTTCAATCTCATTAATACTAATTATACTAAATATTTTTTCTGAGCTAAAAGCCGCTTTGCTTTTAGCTATAGAGAGGGAAGATGATGATAGAAGTAATACAAGTGCTATCGGTAGTTTCATTTTGTTTATCATTTTATAAAAATTTAACGTTATGGTAATTAATTTTTTGAATGTGAAATGTTGAAATTGTAAGTTTCCTTTTGTTGTAGTGGGGATAATTACATGATCAAAATTATCAGAATAGATTGCTTTAGAAGTTAACTTTAGTTAATAAATTATTGTTTTGATGCTTTATTTGATTTTTGTATTGATTGTCATCTCACTCGTAGTATATTGTCAAAAGGTAGAAAACCAATCTGAAAATTGAACAAAGGAATCACCTAAATCTATTGCTGAGAAACGTTATCTAAATTTAATACAAAAAAACTGAAACCGCCATCTTTAGAATTACCTAACATTCTCATTTCTTAACTTAAGTTAATTGATTTTGCTTCTTGTCATTTCTATTTTTGTCAAGTACTTACATTAGCCAATTAAAATGAAAAATTTATTAAGTTTATTATTTATCGCGTGCATTTCTATAACGGCACAAGCGCAAAACTTACCAGAATTCAATAACAAACCTGCTTATTCAGATCCTAAAACGAAGCAATTAATAGAGTTGGAAAAATCACAATATAATACCATGGCAAAGGCAAAAGGAATATTTAAGGCTGAGGGTGGTTTTTCATTAAACGGAATTTCTTCTTCAGTTAAACTTCCTAAACAGGATGAATTAAAATTTATAGTAAAAATCACCCCTGGTGAAGACCCAACATCTATTTTTGATTTAGCTCAATTTGAAGTGAGAAAAGATCAACGACTTTTAATTACCACCGTAGCAAAAGCAACCAGCACTACAACTTCCTTTGCAAAAATCACTTATGAAGTAAAAAAAATTAAAGATGGGTACTATTATCTCATTGTAAGAAACTTGGACAAAGGAGAATATTTTTTTGGCTCAAAAGATTTTATGTTTGCTTTTGCCATTCAATAAGTTAACGAACTATAGGGAAATGTTGTATAATTTCCCCTTGCAATTCTCTGGACGTTTGTGATCCATTACCGTAGTAAGTTTTGTCATAGGCTAGTTAATATATTAATGGGGCAACTTGTTTTTCGCCACTCCGTACAAATACGTTCCCAGAAGCGCGCCCAGGATGACCACCGCCATGCCGGCATAACCGCTTCCCAGATTAACAAACATAGGCCCCGGACAGGCGCCGGTGAGTGCCCAGCCCAGGCCGAAAATGGCGCCTCCGATCAGGTATTTGCGATATGCCTTATCCTTATTGAGAAACACGATTGGGTTTCCGGCAATATCCTTAATCTTGAATTTTTTAATTGAGTATACAGCGATAACGCCAAGCAGGACTGCAGTACCGATAATGCCGTACATGTGGAAAGACTGGAAACGGAACATTTCCTGTATCCTGTACCAGGAAACCGCTTCAGATTTAGTCATAATGATTCCAAAAAATGTCCCGGCTATTATATATTTGATGAATTTCATATTTTTTGTTTAGAAGATGAACGGCATAAGCAGGAAGGTCATGATGAGGCCTCCTATAAAAAAACCGATTACGGCAATCAGTGATGGTATCTGTAAATTTGAAAGCCCTGATATGGCGTGGCCTGAGGTACAGCCACCGGCATAGCGGGAGCCAAAGCCTACGAGCAGTCCTCCGAAAAGCAGGATGACCAGAGTCTTGAAATCTTTCATGGCCTCAAGCGAGAATAGATCAGATGGGTTCAGGCCACCGTTAAACTTGACACCTAGTTGTTTAAGGTCCGCTATTGTTGCTGTCGAAAGTTGCAGTGGGGCCGGTTCGTTCAGGAAATTGGTAGCGATAAACCCGCCCAAAACTGAACCTAGCAGGAACATCAGGTTCCAGATCTGATCTTTCCACCTAAAATCGAAAAATTTTACTCTTTTTCCTGCTCCCGCCAAGCTGCACATGGTGCGCAGGTTAGATGAAAAGCCAAACGACTTGCCAAAAAAAAGCAGGATAAGCATGATCATTGCGATCATTGTACCCGAAAAATACCAGGGCCAGGGCTGTTTGATGAAATCAATCATGGTGTTTTAAATGAAATGTAAGTATGGCTATTTTTGTTTTTAATAAAAAAATATATCTGTGTGCTCAAAGAAAAGTGTTTTCTTGGTCACTTCTGCAAAATACAATAGGTTTTGTTTTTTTTCAAGGTTCCCTTCGGATGATAAAAACGAAGGACTTAAAAAATCAGCATGCAAAGCTGCCCCCAACGAGCCACTATTATGTTCTGCTGTCGTCCTTACATCCAATAATATATTATCCCTGTTTTTTTTAAATTCGTTTTTAAAGTGATAACCATCAAGGTCATATTCACTTTTTGAAAAAAAACTGCCCAAAATCTTTACTGTTTTATCCATTTTTTTCTCGGATCTTATCGGTCCTAATTTTTTTTAAACTGCAAAACAGAAAATCCTGCGTGTGCTGCATTGGGCTAATGTGCCTTTTCCCAGTGTAATTTTTTATCATTCGTCATATCCGTATTATTTTATGGTACTGGGACAAACAAATGCTGTAATGGGAATATTTCCATTTTCTTTGATTGCCTTAAAACCTCCAGCTACATCTATCAGTTTGTTGTATCCGCGAGAACGCATAATGGAGTTGAATATTACAGAACGATAACCGCCGGCACAGTGAACGAAGTAGGTTTTGTTCTTATCAATGCGGTTAAAATTCTCGTTAATGTAATCCAGTGGAAGATTAATGGCTTCTTCTACATGTTCGCTCAAAAACTCATTTGCTTTTCTAACATCCAGGATGGTTATCTGTGCTGTTTCCATCATTTCGGCCATTTTTTCTGCAGAAATGGATTTTATCTCGTCGGTTTCTTTACCTGCGTTTTTCCAAGCGGTAAAGCCACCTTCTAAATAACCAACTGCGCCATCAAATCCTACTCTGGATAACCTGGTCAGCACTTCCTCATTTCTGCCTTCATCAGTTACGAGTAAAATAGGCTGTTTGATATTAGGGATTAATGTTCCTACCCATGGCGCAAAATTTCCATCTATGCCGATATTGATCGAATTTGGGATAAAGCCTTTTACAAAAACCTGAGGATCTCTGGTATCTAAAATGACGGCTCCAGTTTCATTTGCTAGGTGCTCAAAAGCATCTGGATTCATGGCATGCATACCTCTTTCCATCACCTTGTCCAAACTATCATAGCCATGAATGTTCATCATCACGTTTTTGGGGAAATAAGCAGGAGGCGGGAGCAGACCATCGGTTACCTCTTTGATAAACTCATCTTTGGACATATCTGCCCGTAAAGCATAATTGTTCTTTTTTTGATTTCCCAAAAGATCTGTTGTTTCTTTGCTCATGTTCTTTCCGCAAGCACTCCCTGCTCCATGAGCAGGATAAATGATAATGTCATCGCTCAAAGGCATGATTTTATTGCGCAGAGAATCAAATAGATATCCTGCAAGCATTTCGCTTGTTAGCTCGCTAACAAGTTTCTGTGCCAGATCTGGCCTGCCGACATCGCCTATAAAAAGTGTATCTCCAGAGAAAAGCGCAGTTTCTTTGCCTTGTTCGTCGCTTACCAAAAAACAGGTGCTCTCCATCGTGTGTCCTGGTGTGTGCAGCACTTTGATCTTTGCGCCACCAAGCTGTAGGATCTCTCCGTCTTCTGCGGCATAAAACTCGAAATCTGGTTTTGCATCTGGTCCATACACAATTTTTGCACCGCTTTCTTTGGCAAGATCCAGGTGCCCGGATACAAAGTCTGCATGGAAATGTGTTTCGAGTACATATTTGATTTTTGCACCGCTCTTTTCGGCACGCTGAAGGTATGGTCTTACCTCACGGAGTGGATCTACTATAGCGGCCTCTCCATTACTTTCGATGTAATAGGCACCCTGTGCCAGACATCCGGTATAAATCTGTTCTATAATCATGATGATCAAATTAATATTTCAAAATTAGCGCTTTACGGTTTTGTCATCGGTGACTTTTGTCACACAGCTCAGTTTTATGTTTTGGATTTTTATTTGAACACTACCTCTTTGAGGATGATGTAGCAACCCATTACGAGTACAAACCATCCAAAGCCTTTCTTCAGCTTTCCTCCATCTATTTTTTTACTGATCATTCCGCCCACAATAATACCGGCAATGGCTACTGTGGTAATTTTGGACAAAAAAAGCCAATCGATGGGAAAATTTCCGAGATCGCCGGTAAATCCAATAAGTGAGTTGAGGGCTATAATGAAAAGTGATGTTCCAACGGCCTCCTTCATGGATAAGCCTACTAGAATAACCAAGGTAGGAATGAGCAGAAAACCACCCCCAGCACCTAAAAATCCAGTTGCCAGGCCGATGGCAATACCATAAAACAATAGTTTTGCGAGCTTAAGCTTTGGCCTTTCTCTTTCCGCAGAAGTTTCATCCTTTGCGCCCCTGATCATTGCAATAGCTGCTGCCACCATAAGGACTGCAAAGAGCGCCATCATCAGCATGTTCTCACTAAGCTCAAAATTTCCGATCTTCAAGATAGTCTTGGGGATGAGGGGTATAATTAGCTTTCGGGTTAAAAAGACAGTTGAGATTGATGCGCTGCCGAACAATAACGCTGTTTTGATATTGACAAGGCCCCGTTTAAAATTTCCAACTGTACCGGCCAAACTGGTAGAACCGACAATAAACAATGAGTAGGAGGTTGCCAGTAGGGGGTTAACACCAAAAAGGTAAACCAATACCGGCATCGTTAATATAGATCCCCCACCGCCGATCAGGCCAAGGGAGATGCCGATCAGGGCAGAGGCAACATAGGCAATGATTTCCATTTTTTGTTATTTTTTTAACAAAATTCGGATTCTCATGCGTTGATGTCGGTGACTTTTGTCACACTGCATGTTTTTTTAAAATATGAAGTGGGTTGCAGGTATCCTAGTAGAACATTGAATAAAGGTTTTTTTAAGATAGATATGCAATGTAATTCCGGTGCATTTTGATTGCCCCGGCCTGCTCCATTTTTTTGAGCAGCCTGGAGATTACTTCTCTTGAGGTATTCAAATCGGATGCAATCTCGCTATGGGTAAGCTGCAGTTCCTTCGTATTTAAATCGGTAGCTTGTTTTTTTAGGTAGAAAGCCAGCCGCTCATCCATTGCCTTAAAGGCAATGTTGTCGATTACAAAAAGGAGTTCTTCAAAGCGCATGCGGTAGGTTTCGATCACGAAGTAGTACCAGGTTTTATAATCTCGCATCAGCTGATCCATCAGTGAGATGGGAATCATTAATACTTTGGTTTGTTCAATGGCTTTGGCCATTACCTGACTGGTTTCCTGTTTGGTAGCACAGATCATGGAAAGGGCGCATGCATTTCCAGGTTGAAGATAGTACATGAAAAATTCCTGCCCGTCTTCTCCCTCCCTGTACAGCTTTACCATTCCCTCTACGATAAGCACCGTAGAGCGCATATTCTGTCCGGTCTGCATCAGCATTTCTCCTCCCTCGAAATCCCTTAGCTTAGCACTTTCTATAAGTTTGCGCTTAAGTGCCGGCTCGAATTGAGGGAAGAGTCGCTCGATATATTCAGATATTATCGCGTGATTCATTTTTGCTATTTTGGATTTTAAATATAGTTATACTAATGTCTCGCACCAAAATTTTTCAAGGACCGACCCAAAGTGTCTCTTTCTAGATTTACTTGTCGTTTTGTCCGGTTCGTAAATCGGGATGATTTTTTACAGTAAATGATCAGCATTAGTATTTTTTGATTGGCGCTGTATTTAGTCAACCATAAACTCACTTTAGCAGCTATTTATCTTAACAGACAGCTTTTGAATTGTGGTTAAAAAGGATGTTTATTCGCAGTTTTTGATTTATCGACCATATTATTTAATGTCCCATATGCCAGCTGCGCGCTCCAGCTCTACCAGTGCCTTTGCATAATTCGATTGCGATTGATAAAAAGCCTGTTGTTTATCGTTATAAGTTCATTCTGCATTCAACACCTCCAGTAACGAAGTTTTGAAACACTACTTATGACTGCCAAACCTTTTCTTCTCTAATTTTAAGAATTCACTGATTAATTCTGGCCTGCATTTCAAGCAATAAATTAGACTCTTTAAAATTAATAGCAATTTTAAAAATAAAATTAAACAGGAATGGATATGGTAAGATAAAACATACCTTCACGTTCTAAAGACACCATCCCTGCATCCATCCCATAAAAATCTCTTATCCGCTTTTGAAGATTTATTAATCCAGTTTTGAAACTGATCGATTTTTTCTTCTCACAGATCAGATTTTTGGTCCCGATTATCAAAGCATTATTTGAATGGGAAATGGTAATTACTCCGCAATTATTAATGTCGGATAAGTCCCCGTGTTTATACATATTTTCAGTTACTGTGAGTAAAAGCAGTGGAATTAATTTAACGTCCCCGATGTTATGATCTACTTCTATTTTAAAATTGAATTCATCACCTTTAAGAATTCTTAAAATGTTTATCAGGTCGCGAACCTGGTTGATCTCTTCACTTAACAAGACCATTTCAGTATCTTGGCTTGTCTCTATAGCATATCTCATTAATGAAGTTAGCGATATGACTACTTCTCCAGCAATCGAATCTGTTTTCCTAATCCTGCGATGAACAAAAGTTAGTACATTAAATAAGAAATGTGGATTCACCTGTGCACGTAGATGTGCATTTTGTGCGAGTAATAAGTTCTTTTCCGCGGTTTCTTTCTTAACAATTTGTTGTAATCTATCTTGTTCTATCTCTTCGGCTTTTTTTCGTTCATTTAGATATTGCCTTAAAAACCAATAACCCGTGGACACTATTATGAAAAAAATAGAGCGATAAGTTGCGCTTGCAATAAACTTACGGTTGATTCCAAAAAATGTCGTTATGGGTGATTGATTATAATCCGTAAAAAGGTGATTTAATGCCGCTAGAAACGGGATGTATATCACAATCTCCAACAAAATCAGTAGAAGAAAAAATAATAGATACAAGTGTTTGCTTGCGAATTTTTTCATCATCCAATAATGAAAATAGAAAAGTGAAATATTAAGGGCATAATGAACAATATAATTCTCTGCTTTACCAAATCTTCCGGCAAATATTCCTGTAAGCCCCGCCTCATACATAATATAGATCGCCCAAAATATCAAATGCAAACGATTTGACTTAAACCAGTACCATACAGATTCGATCATCCCAATATTATGCCTTTCCATATCATATTACATCCTGTTCATCAATTCTGATTGACTTAATTTATACAAGCGTTTATGTTTCCCAAAAATAGACGCTATGAAAATTCCAAAAATTAAAAAAAAAACACTTTTCATTTTCAAATCAATTAGGGAAACGAAGAATTCAATATCCGACCCGACAACTGATACCCTGACACATACTGTCACGGGACATTCGATTTTAAATTGACGTTTGAGCCCATTATAACTATTTGTTTATAGTGGGCTTTAACGTTTTGTTGCTTAAAAATTCGTGAAAGATTTTTCGAAAATTATCGCCAATTGCAAACTTAGCTCCATTGCTCATTGTCAATATGTTTCCTTCGATCGAATTTATATGGTTTTTGGAAATTAAAAAACTTCTATGCAATTGCATAAAGTTGTCATTCTTGCCAAAAATCGCCTTGGCATCCTTCAGCTTAAGATGCGTAACCAAATTAAGTTCTTCGGTGTAGATTCTAACATAGTTTGCGAGACTCTCTATTGCAACAATGTCTCTGAATCTGACCTTTACCAATTTCAGATCTTCATTTTTGCTCTTAATGAATAAATACTCCCCATCTGGAGCTATTAAGGAATCATTGGGACTTAAAAATTTCTCAATTGTCGCAAAAAATTTTGAATAATTAAATGGTTTTAATAAAAATGCGTCTGCACTTACCTCAAAAGCATTCAGCGCATATTTTGCATGGCTTGTTGTGAAAATCAACTTTTTGGTTTTAGACCTTATTAATCTAGATAAGTCGATTCCATTAATATTGGGCATATCAACATCCATGAAAATTAGGTCAAAATTTTCATTTTTCTTTATAAAATTAAGCGCTTCAATAGGGTTGGTAAATGACATAACCAGGTCGAGTTCCGGGGTATTTAAAATATATTCGCATATTTCTTCAACAGCTTCAAATTCATCATCTATAACTATACATCTCAAATTCATAATTTTATTATGTTTTTGCATACTGCCTCAAGTGTAATATAAATTAATAGTTTCTAATCTTGACCTAAGACTTCTAGAAACTATTAAGTAATCAGGTAAAGAAGCCTAGTGATAAGAAATGAAGCACATCTGTAGAACAAAATCAATAGTACTCGATGTTAAAGGGTAGCCATAATCTTTCCTCTATTTAGATGGTTGCCTTTTTATTCTTTTTGTCCCAGAAATTAACCTTTTGGTCCTACATCCCTTGTCTTATGTCAAAATTATTTTGTTTGTGACTTGTAATATATGAAATTGATAACTAAATAATAAATTATTATTTTTTAATAGTGCTTTTTACGAAAATCAACTGAGCAATGCAATAATATCGCCCTGTTCGGCTATTTTATTGAATTTATGAAGATGGCGAGTCTTATAAATAGCTTTTCGACGGTAAATTCCTTTTAAAAGGAGGTGTTTCTTATTTATAATATTAACAAGAGCATATTTTTAGTTTTTTTGTCGATACCAATTATGATATATGCCTGGCTGTATTAAGAACTTTTTGTTGTTTGTTTTAATCTGTTTTTTTGGACTGGTAGCGTATGGACAGCAAAACTTAAAACTGAATCTGAAATTGATAAGTAGAGATGACAATGCGCCACTAATGTTTGCTAAGATTTCATTAGTCAACGCACAAGGAAATGCAGAGTTCTTAGGTTTATCTGATACAGAAGGAAAATATATTTTTGTTGTTCCTGAGGCGTTTAACGGAAAACTTAGATTGACCACATCTCCCATTGGTTATGAAGGTTACACATCCTCAGTGCTCATTTTTACTAAGGGCTATATTAATGACACTGTTTACCTCATTAAAAAAGCAATTGCTCTTAACGAAGTGAAAATTGTTCAGCAGCAAATAATTAAAGATGGTGAAAAACTAATATACAGGCCAAAGCTTGATCAATTTTCCGCGTCTACCTCAAGTGTTGAGCTTTTCTCAAAATTACCAGGAATATCACTGGTAGGGGGCAAGCTGAAATTAAATGGTAAAGAAGGTACCCTTATTCTCATTGATGGTAGGGGAGAACTAGCGAGTCAGGCACAGCAACTGGAAATACTAACAGCCCTAGGTTCTGATAAAATTGAAAAAATAGAAGTGATTTCAACGGCCTCTTCAAGATATGATGCAAATATAACTTCAATTATTAATGTAATAACAAAAAAGGAAAAGGGTAATTCGACTTTGCGGGGAAACTTCTCTCAACCACTATATATGAACAATAAAACTTTTGGAAATGAATTTCTCTCTGGTGGCGCCTCTACTAATCTCAACTTTAAAGTTAGGAATGTAAGGGCATCACTGTTATTTAATATAAATAATACCCGTAGGCTTGAGGATTCAGATTACAAAAATGTAGTATATGATGTATTAAGCTACAATTATACAACCAATTCAAAAATCTCACGTTTTGTCGTTAGCCCAAACCTTACTTTAGACTATGATATAAACACTCGTTCCAGCATTGGTGTAAATGCAGATATCTCAATTGTTCCTTCTTTAAAAAGAACGACAATGGAAAACTATAATTTCTTAAATTATCAGTCAAACAATCTAGATTCTGTAGTTAGGGTAGATAACGACTATAACAATAAACGTAGTACAATTCAGCTTAATGGGAATTATAAATATCTTTTAAATAAGAGTAAAAGCACGAATCTTTATCTGAATTTTATTTATTCTTATAACCCGTATTCTATTTCAAACCACCTGAGAAAGGTTTCCAGCGTTGATGGCAGCGGCGAGATAATAAACAATTTCAATAGTTACACAGATATCATAAATGTTTCATTGATAATTGCAGATCTTGTTAAATCAAAAAAAATCTCTACAGAATTTGGTTTAAAATCAAATACGCTGAACAATAATACAAACCAGGTTTTTAAAGCTCAAGATACCAAATTCAACTACAGTGAACAATTAAGCAGCGCATTCTTTAGCTCCCGCTTTAAGTTTGGTAAATATCTTGTAGTAGTTGGAGTTAGAGGGGAACTCTTAAATTCAAATTCTTTGTTCAATGTGAATAATAATAATCAAGAATTCGACCAGAATTACTTTAAAATATATCCTAATCTCCTGCTCCAAAAAAGTTTCGATAACAATTTAACAGCGAGTATTGGCTATACAAAAAAAATAAGGAGGCCATTTTTGAATGACTTGAATCCTTCCAGTCGCATAAGTAGTTTTGCTACTAGCTTCGCTGGTCGTATTGACTATAAACCAATTTTTTCAGATATAATTGAGGCTCAGCTTCGCTATAAGGAGCTGGGGCTTACATTCTATTATGATCAATCTTCAACTAGGCCTGTATTTTTACCAACAGAGGATCCATTTACATATAAGGTTACCAACTTAAATAAGCTCCATAAATTTGCAATCTCTGCTGATAAGGGATTTAAGGTTTCTTCTTTTCTCAGTGGAAATATTGTCGCGAATTATTCTTATTCAAAACATGAAGCAAGTGACATTAATTACTTTAGAAATGGTTTTAATGTGTTTGAAATCACTGGCTCAGGTGATTTTATTCTTGGGAAAAAGACAAAATTACAGGTAGAGATTTATTATACCGCTAAGATGTATACAGAATATACAGTATACAGAGCACTGTTGTCTAATACACTCACTTTACGACAATTGCTTATCAAGGATAAATGGAGCATGAACATAAGTTTGAATGATCCATTTGGTCTTGAGAAAAACAAATCTGATAGTTTCTTTGATAGCCAGTTCGCGACTGGGAAAGCACTAAGCAATCAAAGAGTGTTTTCCCTACAGATGGTATACAATTTTCCTTTCGGCCAAAAGTTCAAAAATCAGAACTATAAGAAAAAAATCGATGGTGAAATCAGGGATCAACAATGAAAAAACAAGCTCTAAATATCAATATGAAACAGAAATTATTTACAAATGAATCAAGTTCAAATTTAAAAAATCAGTTCTATAATACATTGATAGGCGCTTCTGCCATCGCCGTAATTTTATTGAGCATAACTTTATTGTTCTCATGTGGAAATTCTAATCATAGCGAAAAACCAGAAGATATTATCAACAAATGGATCGGCAAAGAAATCAAGTTCCCTCAGATTAAGACCTGTGCAGTTTTAGGGAAATACACGCCTTGTGGGATTAGTGTTCCAAAACCTTATAGAATTCTAATTTATACAGATTCTATCGGATGTACAAGTTGTGACCTCAGAATAGATGTATGGAAAATGTTAATTAAGGAGGCAGATACTGTAATGAGGGATAAGGTGGATTTCGTTTTTTATTTTAATCCAAAAAAGAACGAAGACCTCTCAGATTTATTTAAACGTGAAAATTTTAAAAATATGGTATACATGGATACCAATGATGAATTAAATAAGATTAACCATTTTCCAAAAACTATGGAATATCAATGTTTCTTGCTTGATGGTCATAATAAGATTCTGGCGGTTGGAAACCCAACTCTAAATGGCAACGTTTGGGAGTTATATAAGAAAACTATTAATGGTAATATCCAGTCTGAAAATTAGTGGTATTGAAATACACCATTTAAACAAAATAAACATAGTAAAAAAGGAGGTTCAATCAACGTATTTGCAAGTTTATGAATTTATACAAATTCCATCTGTTGAAATGATAAATACAGAGTAACCGATTTGAAAACAATAAAACAATTATTATGAAAAAACGTCTTTTTGCAGCAATTGGCGCTACTGGTGTAGCTACTATGCTAATCTTTACTTTAACTTTTAGCTCAGATACTTCAAACGCTTCTCAGTTATCTAAAAACAATCTTGCTGCCTTTGAAAAGGTATCAGAATTTGGCAAATGTACTGGGCCGAAGCCTCAGGGTGGGAACTGTGAAAGCAGTAATGACCATAAGTGTTCGGATAATGATAACTGTAGTTCGTCAATAGAGGAAACAAAGTAAAAATAATAAGAAGTCAGTAATTTCTATTACTGACTTCTCAATGTTTGTTAAGGAGTTCATTCTTTTGTCCTATAACTATTAGTGATTAAAAATATATTGGAAACTAAATTAATAACCTTATGAAAAATAAACTATTATCAATTACCAGTGTGATTGTCATGCTAATTTTTACCATATCATTAAATTCAGAAGAATCAAACGCTTCACAACTGTCTCAAAACAATCTTATCGCTTTACAAAAAAAAGTCGGTGAACATAAATGTGGTGGGCCGAAAATGATGTACGAATGTCAGAATACAAATGATCTGCGATGTTCAGATGAATATGGTTGCAGTATTATCTCAGATATTGAAGAAGTAAAATAAACTTAAACGGGTCTAATAAAATATTATCTCCTTCTAAATTCACTCATTAATCTAGTTTTATCGCTACTTATGAAGAAATCTTTTCTCTTACTATTTATTACCATTCTATTTCTTGCTAGCTGTGTTCAGAAATCGAAAGAACAAAAATTAAATATCCCTACTACCGAGATCAATATTTCAGCTTTTAAAGAAACCGTTTTTGAGCATTTGCCAGAAAACATTGTTGCAAATAAAAGATATGTCAATTTAGAAATGAAAGGTGGTGATAATTATATCGGCTTAATTGATAAGATTTTATTCAAAAACAATATATTCTATGTTTTAGATGTTAGGATGAAATCTTTAGTTGCTTTCGATGGAGCGGGAAAGTATATTGGCAAAATAGGTAAACTTAATCAGGACTATCTGAATATCGCAGATTTTGATGTTGATGAAAACGGAACGATTTATATAGTCGATGGTAAGGCTGATAATTTTTTGATTTATTCGAGCAAATTCTCTTTGATTAGAACAATTAAATCCCCTTTTGAAGTCGATGTTGTTCAGCGACTGCCTAATAGAGAATTTTTACTTGGGTTATCTTCATGGAATAAAGAAGATAACGCCAACGATAAAATAATCAGGGTTGATAAAAATTTGGCTGTTTTGGAAAAGTCGTTAACTTACAATCAGTTTATCGATGATAATTTTTGGATTTCTAGGTATAGATTTATAAAAAGCAATAATTCAGTGTTTTATAATAGACCTATAGATAACGATGTCTTTGTTTTTGATCTGGATGGACGGTTAAGAAAAGCATTTCATTTCAATTTTGGCTCAATGAATGTTCCTGATATTGATAAAACGGAAATTGATAGCAAAATTTCTAAATATAACAACTACCGTATGCTTACCAATTTTACCGTTGTTAATGACAAGTATGGATTTGGAAAGATTTGGGACAAAAGAAAATTTAAGTTTTTTTTCTTAGATATTGCTCAGAAAAAGTTTTTTTTAGAAGATTTATCTACATCTAATGAATTAACAAATCTAGCTGATTTTGATGGTAAACACCTGGTTTCATATATATATCCGGCACAATTTGATGATAAAGGACTTTCGAAATTAGCCATTGAAACAAGACAGCATTTAAGTAGTGGGGGATTCGTTATTTGTGATACAGAGCTTAAATAAAAATCTATCTTATAACTAGGTCAAGGTATTTTTGTTAGATGAGGAAAACAAAATTTCGTGGATATGCTTTTAGATGGGAATGTCAAATCTTTTGATTCCTTTAGAACCAATTTTATGATGTATCCGAATTTGTTGAAAATAAGATGTTGCAATATCATAATAAAAATACTGCATAAATATTTTTTTTAAATGTCAAGTTTTTCGGTTCAAAGTTTCCCGGTGAAGTTGTTTTTGAAATATAATTTCTAAAATTCTATGTGCTATTTGATAAATTCTCCACTATTGGCTCAATAAGCAAATGCAGGCTTTTAGATATTGAAAGTACTCCAGCGATATTCAAGTTAAATTTGCCGCTTGATGCCGGCTTTTGCAAATATTTTAAAGAAGGTTCTTCTGGTAGTGGTAAGTTCTTTCGGCAGGTTTTATAGTCAATTTATTACTGATTCTCCTGTTGATTTTCAGCAGGGCTAAAGCACTTTTTATCAGCAGGTTTTGCTGGATATTATCAAGCTCTCCTAAAAGGTATACCGTATCATTGTCAACCTTCACTACGACTTTTTTTCCATTCAGGATTATTCGTTCCTCAAGCGCTTTCACCACCAAGGCTCTTATTTGAGCATTATCCTGGATTTTTTTTCGATGGGTATCCTTCCTTTGAAAATCGATCCTTTTATTTCCGCTGTTGCCGGGCGTATTTCGCTCATGCTTTATCCCCCAAGGTTTTAATTGATCTTCATCGGTATCTGTTTTCATTATCATTTAGTTTTGAAATGTTCTTGAGTTCAGCCTGTTTAAAGTGCATTACATCCATTTAGCTGCAAACTGATAAAATTCAATCTTCATCTCCCTGAACAGCCTTTCCTCATTCAGGAACTGTTCATTCAAACGATAGTTTTCCAACATCAGTGAATCATCTAAAAAACCTGAATTTGCACTGACCTTACCTGAAATGGCATGCAGGTTATCCTTAAGTAAACTTCTGATCTCGCTGATTTGCTCCTTATGGATAATAATCAGGTTTTGAAAGTGCTCTACCTGAATAGAGACCTCTAAACCTGTATTTGCCGATCTGATTTCTTCAAGGCGTTCCTGGAAAATATTTAGTTCTTCACTGTATAATGCAAGTGCCCGTAGTGCATCACTGTGTACATTAGAAATATGCTTAATGCTGATCTGTTTCATGTTGACAATATCGAAACAGATTTAGAAAGGAAGAATGATTTACATCATCAGCGTTTATGATTTAAATGTTTTAGAGCCAGTTTAAATTTTTATTATAAATATAAATTGCCTTTTGCTGTCACACTGAGGGTTAATTAATTGTTTAAAATCAATATGAGTGACGTACAATTGTTTTCTCTTATCCTACGGCGCGGTCTTGCCTCGGCTCACCGCCGCCGAAGGGCTCTTTCTTTTTGGTATCAAAAAGACCAGCGCAGCTAGCTTGAATGCCATTGAAAACATAAAGATCCATGAAAAAACAAAAAAATGCCGGCTGAAAATTTATTCATTTGTGTTATTGTTTTCAGCTGCATTCATGAGGGCTTCGCCGTTTTCTTTTGAAAGCAGTTGTGCGGCCAGAACAGTGCAGCCCGAAAAATTTGTTAGGCCGGATTTAAGTGGAACGGGGGATACGGTGCTATGGCCTAGCATGGTGGAAATGCATAGTGCCGCAAATATCTTATTAGTAAGCAATTGCAAAATAACGTCAATGGTAGCGGAGTCGAAGTGCTTTATTAATGCGCTGAAATGGTCTTTAACTACGCTCTCCACAGGAGTCCTTTGGACAGACTGACATACGAAATAATTTTATTTAATTTTTAAACAGGCTCTTAGTTATTTGATAAAGCCTAATTGCGAATTCATCTCAGGCCCTGGCAGGGTTTTTTGCTTCCCCGCTGCTTAAACTTAAAACAGGTTTGCCAAAGGTATTAACCCGGATCATCTCCAGCGGTGACAGCAATCATGGCTTATCAGCCTCGCAGGACTTAAATTTGATTGAAAGTCAGCAAGGATGAAAACCAAAAAAAAACAGATAATTTGAAAACCCACTCGCAATTACTCCTTGAGCTCTGGCAGGAGGCCAGGACCAGGTTAACCAATCAGTTGACGGAGCTTACCACCGAAGATCTAAAAAAAACATTGTCCCCATCACCAAATTCTGTGGGTTTCTTATTGCGCCACATTGCTGAGGTAGAACTTTTGTTTGCAAAGAATGTATTTAAAGCCCCAGGGATAACCGTACACGCTGCGACCCTGATCGCCAAACATGATACTGGTGAATGGAATAACCTTACCGCATTAAAGGACTTTCTTGGCTATGCTTTTGAAAGCCTAAAAGAAATAATCGAACTTCAGACTGAGGACTATTGGGAACAATCCGTTACGACAGTAGAATTTGGAATAAAAACCAGGGCAGAGGCTTTAGGGCAATCGCATCACATACTGCCTATCATTCCGGGCAGCTGGCAATGGTGTTAAAATATGGAAAATGAGTTTTATAGCCATGAAATTATTCGGCTTTCTTGCAATATACCGCCTCATAAGGAATGGGTAAATCAATAATCGGCTCCCTGATATGGGGAAATTAAGTGCAAGATTTTTTAAAATCCCTGTGTCATCCAGGTAAATGCTTCAACAGATTTAAATACTGAAAATTAAACAGAAAATATGAACTGGTACCGATTGGGCATAGAAGAAATATTTGAATTATTGGAAACAGGTAAAAAGGGACTAAGTTCAGTTAACGCTGAAGAAAAATTATCCCTTCTTGGGTTAAATGAACTTTCAGCAGGCAAAAAGAACGGTGCCTGGAGAATTTTGCTCGCTCAGTTCAAAGATGTAATGATATTGGTCTTACTTGCGGCAGCTATTATTTCCGGAATTATCGGAGACCTCACCGATACCATTGTTATCCTGGTAATTGTGATCCTCAATGCCCTGATAGGGTTTTTTCAGGAATACCGGGCAGAAAAAGCAATGCTGGCATTAAAGCATATGGCCCTTACTCAGGCCAAGGTGCTAAGGGATGGAAAGCCGGTTTGGCTCCCTGCAACGCTGTTGGTTCCCGGCGACCTTGTGCTGCTGGAGGCGGGCTGTGCTGTTCCGGCAGATGTGCGCATCGTCTCCTCGGTAAACATCAGGATTGAGGAGGCCGCCCTGACCGGCGAATCCGATGCTGTGGACAAGGTCAGCCATCCTTTGATTCAGGATGGATTGGCCTTGGGTGATCAGATTAATATGGCATTCAAGGGTACTTTTGTTGCATACGGCCGGGCAAAGGCTGTGGTGGTTGCAACCGGCATGGAAACTGAACTTGGCCGTATCGCAGCCATGCTGCAGCAAGACGAACCCCCAACTCCCTTACAGCAGCGAATGGCCGCTTTCGGCAAAAAACTCTCTCTGCTGGTGTTGTTTTTATGCGTAGCCTTCTTTCTTGCTGGATGGTTCAGGGGTGAAAATACCGTTAAGATGGTACTCACCAGTATCTCCCTCGCTGTTGCTGCTATTCCTGAGGCATTGCCTGCGGTGATCACTATTTCTCTCGCGCTCGCTGCAAAAAGAATGATACGATTTAACTGTCTTATCAAAAAATTACCGGCCGTAGAGACCCTGGGCGCCGTTAGCTTTATCTGCACAGACAAAACCGGTACGCTCACCAAAAATAAAATGTATGTAGAGGAGATTTTTATAAACGGGCAGTCTTATCCTCCCGGTGCCCTGCCCGCTATCAGGGAGAACGACAATATCGGTTTATTGTTACAAGCATTTGCGCTCAACAATGATGCCCTGTTGGCTGATGATAATAGTATTATAGGCGATAGTACAGAAGTTGCCTTAATGGCGGTAGCAACAGGGTATAATATCAAAGGCAGCATTTGGCCACGCTTAGCGGAAATCGCTTTTGATGCGGACCGTAAACTGATGACCACCTTTCATCATGATGGTGAAAGAATTGTTTCTTTCACCAAAGGTGCGCCTGATGTTTTATTGCCGCTATGTAGAGGTATCGATCAGTTAAGGTTGCAGGATCAGGTCGATCTTATGGCAAGAAAGGGTGACCGTATCATGGGATTTGCTTACCGTTACTGGAATGCATTGCCCGAAAAGCCCGGTAGTGCGGTACATGAAAGAGACCTGCATTTTTTAGGTTTGGCAGGTATTATAGATCCGCCGCGGGAGGAGGTATTTGAAGCGGTAAGGGAATGTAAGGCTGCAGGTATCGTGCCGATCATGATCACTGGTGACCATCCGCTTACAGCAAGTACCATTGCTGAGCGCATCGGTATTCTCGATTCCGGTAAGGATATTACCATTACCGGTCAGCAGCTCTCGGCAATGAACAATGAACAGTTGCTTGAAAAAATAGAAACGATCAAGGTTTATGCACGGGTTTCCCCCGAACAAAAATTAAGGATAGTAAAAACCCTTCAGCAAAAAGGACATTATGTAGCAATGACGGGCGATGGGGTAAATGATGCCCCTTCTTTGAAAAGAGCAAACATAGGTATCGCTATGGGCATTACAGGTACCGATGTCTCTAAAGAGGCAGCCCATATGATCTTGCTGGACGATAACTTTTCAACAATCATCAAGGCCATACGTGAGGGCAGGAAAATTTATGACAACATTCTTAAGTTTATCAAATACCTGATGACCACAAACTCTAGCGAGCTATTGGTTCTGTTATTAGGCCCCCTTTTGGGCATGCCCATTGCCTTGTTGCCCATACATATTCTATGGATAAATCTGGTCTCAGATGGTTTGCCCGCAGTTTCGCTTTCTTTTGAAAAAGCTGAAAAAAATATTATGAAAAGGCCGCCCAGGCCTGCCCAGGAAAGTGTTTTTGGCAATGGGAGAGGTTTGCACATGATATGGGTTGGAGTACTTATGGCCGCCATCTCCTTAGCAGCACAACGATGGGCGATAAGTCAGGGCCTTCATTGGCAAACAATCGTATTCAACGTTTTATGCCTGAGCCAGATGGGACACGTACTTGCCATCCGCTCAGAATATCAATCCTTCTTTAAGATAGGTTTTTTTTCGAATAAACCCCTTATATCATCAGTAGTGGCCGTTTTACTCTTTCAGTTCCTTATAACCTATTTACCATTTCTGCAGACCGTTTTTCATACCCAGTCGCTAAGCCTGATGGAATTTTTAACTGTCGGGGCGTTGTCCACTGTCGTTTTTCTCGCAGTGGAGATCGAAAAGGCTGTAAAAAACAGATGAAACCGTGTTGTGCCTGGATGTCATGAGCTCTCCAAGAGCAAGCTGTAATCTGGTGGACTTTTTCACTCCTGGGCGGAACACCATGACCCGCACCCTTGTTGAATATGAGCCCGGTCATGCGCGCTTGAGACCTTAGCCCACGGAGCTGAACCAAACATACTCCTCAAGATCATTATCAGGAATGATATTGCTCATTTCTTTAATACTCCGATGCAGGTAGTTTTACTCGTAAAAAAAGTAAATTAATATAATCCCAATGAAAGATATTCTTTTTCTCACTGATCTCAGCAAAGATGATACACATATTTACACCATGGCGGTAAATATGTGCAGCCAGACCGGCTGCAATTTACAGGTATTAAACCTATACAATGGCGTACCTTATGTTCCCTCACTTGATGCCGGATCTTATCAAGCCAAATGGTATAGCGATGCGTATGATGATCACCGAGAGGCCTTTAAAGAGTTGATTGAAAAAATCGAACAGGTTTCCGCATCGCTACCGGGAAACGCCCGCCGTCCTCAAATCAGTTCGGTGTTAACTGAAGGGGATCTTGGAATTCTGGTAGAAGAATACACCATCGGTAAAGATATTGCTCTTGTGATGATGGGAGCAGGGCAGTCCGGAGTACTTTCGCACATTCTCTTTGGGGATGCAGTGCGTGCAGTTATTCAAGCTTCAAGCGTTCCGGTGCTGATTCTAAACCCGGGTAGCCAGAGCATAAAAGTAAATACGAAAGTTATATTCGCAACCGATTTTAATGAGAATGATCTTGCTGCCTGCAGTTATCTTTCCTTTCTTGGGGAACGGCTTGGATTTTCCATAGAAGTTGTACACGTGAAAAGCGAGCGCGGCATCCACCCTGAAGAAATAGCGCGTGAACAAAGGTTTGTTGATGAGATGAAGCTTTTGGGTAAAAAAAACCTGACCTACAGGCATTTAATGGGGGGTAAGATATTTGGTATGCTGGAGCAATGGAGCGAAATTCTAGAAGCGGGCTGGATTGCCCTTTCCGAGCACCATAGACCTATATTTGTTTCCATTTTTAAAAAGAATACTTTAAAGACCGCCATCTCAGCACAAAAAAAGCCGCTATTGATTTTTCCGGAAAAATTTCAAAAAGATGAACATTTCTTTTAAACAGTAAATGAACGGTTAAAAAGCACATTTTTATTTCGGGCCTTGTAAATGGCTTTGCCATGGCAGGGGCAATTGCAGGAGCTTATCTTTTCAAACATTTTGGATTCCCTTCATTTTTTGCCCCGGTTGCAATTCTTGTTTTCGTATTGCTTTATGATGTATTCAGGATAAGGGCCAAAAGGTATTATAACAGGACCGCAAGCGCAGTGAAAAGGAGGATCGGACCACAGCCCTAAATTAACAACCAGCACATGTGGAGGCGACTGGACAAAAATATATTGAATTTACATTGCGCAGTCAAGCTGATAATTATCATTTTTCTCCATGATATTTTGTCGGAAAAAAACAGCTCATTAGCCTATAATTTTGTTTTCGGTTTTGTTGAAGAACCTGTATTGCCGCGAATGGGAATATCTCTGCTTTTCAACAGATAAAACATATGAACGGAATTTTTTATTTAGGATATGACCTGGAAAAAGCAGGTTACAATTTCGCTTTGAGTCCAGAAAAGAATGAAGAAAATGTCAGGCTCTTACACGGAATCGCCGGGGATTTTGTGAAAGCATCCAAGGCCAGAGCAAGACTTGATGAGGAAGAACTAAAGGACAGATTGGTGCGCTTTGTGGGTTCGGTAAATAACCTTCTTCCCATTGTTGTCTTATCGGTCAGTTAACAGGGCATTTTAAAGGAGGAGAACATCAATAGAGGAAGTTCTGTTTTTAAACAGCTATTTGGAAGAAATACCTAGGGATACCCTGCGCAGATATATGGACAGTTTGTCGTATTGGGTATGTGGTGGTCTACCCGATAAAAAGCATTAAGCAAATGATTGGAATTCCATTACCGGTATCGTATGGCCACAAAGTCTATACATTATATGTTCTTTCATATGTGACTTCTTTGTTGCTGGAAAAGGAGATTTCGGTTGATATCCTTCTTGAAGGTAAGAATCATAAACTGATCCTTGACAGGGGGATATGGAGGCAGCAGGTTATTGAGGCAGGTATACAGATTGAGCCTGGCCTGTTAGGCCGGCTAACGCAGATCATAGAATCACGATGGCTCGGAAAATTAAAATAATCAAGATAGATGGTAAGAGCTTTTTAGCTTTTACTTAACCCAAGGGCCTGAAATGCAGATTTAGTAATAACCTTGTATCGCTATCTGTCGGAACCAATTAAGATTAAGGCATGAACATGATAAATAAAATTTTCGAGAACGATCAAACATTCGATTGGCTCTATCCGGAGCATTTTCAACTGATATCCAAAAAACAATGGACCCCTGTAGGTATAGCGCAGCAGTCTGCTGGATTTCTTGCCCTTCCAGGTTCAAAAGTGCTTGATATCGGTAGTGGTGTCGGAAAATTCTGCCTCATAGCAGCAAGGCAGCATCCTTCAACCATGTTTTTCGGAGTAGAACAGCGGCAGGAGCTGGTGCATCATGCAAATGTTGCGATGGAATTTCTCAGACTGGATAATCTGGAATTTATCCATGCCAATATGACCCAAATAAACTTTAAGGCCTTCGACCATTTTTATTTTTATAATTCTTTTTTCGAAAATGTGGATTTTATGGGCAGGATCGACGATTCTGTAGAAACCTCGCTGGCTTTATATAAATATTATACACAGTACCTAAGCGCAAATCTGGATAGGATGCCGCAAGGGACCCGGTTGGTTAGCTTTCAGGGGTCTGGCGAGGAAGTGCCTGAAAATTTCACTTTGGTCAAGAGTACTTTTAACGGTCTTTTAAATATGTATGTCAAAAGCACCTGATTGCTCATCCCGATTTGTGCCTTTTATTATCGAATCAATAAACAAATGATAAATACCTACTTTGATCATGATATTCATTTTGATTATCTATATCCCGATCATATCCAACAACTTTCCAAGGTTCACTGGACACCGCTTGACATTGCAAGAAAAGCATCTGAATTTCTTTCTTATCCTACCCATAAGGTGATGGACATCGGCTGCGGTGTTGGCAAATTCTGTCTGACTGCGGCGTTTTTTAATCCCGAGACATTTTTTTATGGCATAGATCAGAGAAGGGAACTGATCAGGTATGCAAATGATACGAAGGAAAATCTTAATCTTTCTAATGTTGATTTCATTCATGGTAACATAACCGATATAGATCTTAAGGAGTATAGGAGTCTTTACTTTTTCAATTCCTTTTATGAGAACCTCAATACCGAAGATGGGATTGACTCTACCGTCAACAAGAATTATGATCTTTACCGTTTTTATACCCAACTGCTTTATAAGAAACTCGAATCACAGCCAAAAGGCTGCAGATTGGTTACTTATTATACTGTAACCAGGCAAATTCCCCCCTCATACAAGACCATTGCCCAGTGCTATCATCCAGAGCTCAAAATGTATATCAAAGGATAATTTTGACTTTAATGCACTCGGGTTGCGAAGATAGGCCTGAAAAACATTATGGTGGCCTGGTTCAAAAAGAAACCCAAAGGAAAACGCTAAAATAAAAATTGATCCAGGATTGTGCCCAGGCGTAGTCGCAAGGAGGGTGAAGCCGCATTTAATGAATAATATAAGTCGTACCTTTACACATGAGCTTATCAGGAATTTTTCCCATTGATAAATGGAACTTCAGTACGCACTCGATATTGAATGTACTGACCGAAGAGGAGTATCGGTTCCTGATCTCCGGACAGGCTGAACAGAAATATGGAAAAGGAGAGGTGGTTTTCAGGGAAGGAGTTGTGCCTTCGGGGATCTACTTTATCCATAAGGGTAAGGTGAAAAAATATAAAGTGGACCATAGTGGGAGAGAACAGATCATATACGTTGCTAACCAGGGAGAGTTCATCGGTTACCATGCCGTGCTCTCCGAAGAGCGGTATCCGGATTCGGCTGCTACTATAGAGGAGAGCGTTCTTAGCTTTATACCTAAAGAAGATTTTCTTCAGGTACTGAACAATTCACCATTACTCACCTCACGTATGTTAAAGGCACTAAGCCATGAATATACAGTATTGGCGAACAGTATTTCTGTTTTTTCGCAGCGCTCGGCCATAGAACGGCTTGCCATAGCGCTCATTTTTCTCAGAGAAAAGTATAAACACGACCTTAACACTGATGGAGAGATTCTGATCAATATTTCAAGACATGACTTGGCTAACCTTGCCGGGCTGGCGAAGGAGAATGTGATCCGGCTCCTTAAAGAGTTAAAGTCGGAGGATATCCTTTATACAGATGGCAGGAAAATCTGGATCAAGAACATTGAAAAACTAATTGCTCGATCCAACTACCGTTAGTATTGTTTATCCTTCATTTGAATGATGTTATGCCAACCGGGATTTTGGTTACCTATAATAGTGCTTTTTCATCATTACCAACTTTGGTTTTTAAGTAGATATTTATCATTAACCTTGATTCTTGGATGCGAAATTGTTTACTCCTACATCCAAAAAAGTATACCTCATAGTTAAATAACCGTTTAGAAGTATGTTTTTAACTTTGTTCTCTGTCAAAGGCTTGTGCTAAAAGAAGGCTAATATGTTCGGTTTTTTATCGTAAAGTATCATTACCAGGCATGACAGCGGTCATTACTTTTCATTTTTGCGGAGTCTATCTTTAATTAAAAATATAAGAACAATGAAAAGAATTGCTGCTGTTTTTGATGGTTTGGACTTTGCAAGATCGACTATGGACTTCGCTATCGGGTACTGTAAGAAATCGGACGCACATCTGGTGGGTATTTTTCCGGAATCTTTTCTTTATCACGAGTATGATTTTGCTGAGCTGCTTGGAAAAAACGGCATTTCTGCTGTAAAGATCAGACATGCCGTTTCTAAGGAGGCCGAAAAAAGGGCCAGGTCACGAAAGCTGTTTGCCGATGGATGCAAAAAGGCAAAGATAAGTTATTCCATTAGCCACCCCGAGGGTATTACTATTGATGAGGTGCTACAGGAAAGTACTTTCGCCGATCTGATCCTCATCGCTAAAGGCGAAAGGTTCAGCACCATAGGGACACAGTTGCCCTCAACTTTTACCAGACAATTGCTTTCAGATTCCAGGTGCCCCGTACTCCTCCTTAATGAACGCACCGAAAGTCCCAGCCACGTTGTACTTCTCTACGACGGCAAACCCGGGTCGGTATATGCCATCAAATTGTTTTTTTCGCTTTTCGACGCAGAGGAGGATACATCCACAGAAGTTCTGTATGTTACAAGTTCCGATTCGAAGTCGGAAATTCCAGATTTTGAAAAAATAAAAGCCCTGGTGGAATGCCATCGCCCGGGTGCAATCTATACCTGCATATCCGGGCCCGAGAAGCAGTCAGCCATTGATTACGTGCAGGGACTTGGGCCGGGGGCGTTGACTGTGGCCGGCGCGTATGGCAGGGGAAGTACATCCCGTTGGTTTATTCCAAGTATAGCAGACGGTCTGATTACCCAATGCAAATGTTCGCTGCTGGTTGCGCACAACCGTTAAAGGGAGATGATGCCTCAATGATTCGGAAGATCTGCCACATGGTAAGACACTTTAATATGAAAAACTCAGGATACTTATTTTTTACCGGGGCTGAAAAAGGCTGAGTACGCACTTTTAATGCTTCCATGCAATTGCTCTTTTCCTCCATGTCCGAAATCTCCTCAAAAAGTCCCCATGTAATCACGCGTTGCCAATTGAAAATGTTTGTGATCTGGTGAACCTGAAAGCATACCTCAGGGGTTTTTGTACATGATGGAAATCTTTTTTACATCTACATTATGTGTAAGATTTTCTCTCCATCTAAATAATAGTTTATCGGAACAATATTGTATATTTCGGAGAAACTGACCATGTGATTCCGTGGCAAACAGACCACCTGAAT
>CAMLDJ010000030.1 GCA_946478755.1 uncultured Pedobacter sp.
CAGAAACATTAGCTTGTCCACCCGTTCCTGCAGCGTAACCGGCCGTGATTGAATCACCGATATACTCTACTATGTTATCTGATGCTGCAGGAGCGCTTGTAGTAGCCCCTGCATCAAGAATGAAGCCCTGAAAATTAAACATATAATTATAATCTTTGCCCTGAGCCACAGTAACGGTATGCGTACCATTTGAGAGCGGACTTGGTGTTAGATTGATAGTTCCATTTGCATTTAAATAGCTAATCCATGGGCCGTTGTCGATCTTAGCATAATAATTAGTTGCAGCGCCTACTTTTACTTTAACTGTCGTACCAGTGAATTTTACACGAACATATGCTCCGCCCCAATAACTGATATATTGTGTTGGATTGCTGGTCTCCCAGCGGCCGAAGTATTTAATATTTGAATCATCTGGTGCACCTGATCCTGCCAGGGCAGCTACAGCCTGCAGGGTATTACCTTCAGAAATAGATTTAGCTTCGATATCGGCGGTTGATAAATCCTCGGAGACTTTACTACATCTCATAAGTAAGGTGAACATACAGATGCCGGTGAGAATATGAATAGCAAGCTGTTTGGCGATCTGAATGCATTTGGCAGAGGGATGTACGAATCCAGGGAAAAGCAACTGCGATTTCCAGTCATACTTTTTGGTTTTGTTTATCATATTTGGTTACGTTTAATGCAAAGCAAACAATCGCTTTACTTTAACATAAAACTAATTTCAAGTCTTAAAAAAATCTTAAAAAAACTATAATCAATTCGTTATCAGCCTTTTTATAGTGTATAGCTTATCGTTTTTTATCAGCTTACATCACTGTAAAGCCAGAATATTATTTATTTTTCAAATAAATAATAAAGAAATTTTTGCTGGTGTATTAATCCGCGACAAGGACATCTCCGATAAGAAAAATTTGATGGATCCTGGTTAATTAGGAAATAATTAAGGGTTAGTTAAGGATTCAGGATATACTTGTAGTGAATATTGAAATTTCAATTCCCTTGTCGGATTACAGGCAATCTACCGCACCTTGATCTGTGACCTGATTCAAGAAAACGATAAAATTTATAAAATATATGACTAATACACCTTCACCGCAACGCTATGGATCGATGTTATATCGCCGCTGCGGTAACAGCGGAGTTAAACTTCCCGCAATTTCTCTGGGCCTCTGGCACAACTTCGGACATGTCAATCAACTGGAAAAAGCTAAGCAGATAATTGCAGCAGCATTTGATCAGGGTATAACACATTTTGACCTTGCGAACAATTATGGTCCGCCACCGGGCTCGGCGGAAGAGGTTTTCGGAAAAATTCTTCATTCACAACTCAAAGCTTACAGAGATGAAATGATAATATCCACTAAGGCCGGCTATACGATGTGGGATGGGCCCTATGGCGATTGGGGATCAAAAAAATACCTTGTTTCCAGTCTGGATCAGAGTTTAAAAAGAATGGGCTTGGATTATGTGGACATTTTTTACCATCACAGACCAGATCCGGAAACACCACTCGAGGAAACCATGGCAGCCCTCAGCCTCATTGTAAAACAGGGCAAGGCACTCTATGTCGGAATTTCAAACTACGGCCCGGTTGAAGCGGAAAAAGCCATTTTCATGTTAAGGCAAATGAATACACCCTGCTTACTTCATCAGGTAAAATATTCTATGCTGGAGCGTTTACCAGAACAGGGATTGCTAAACGTGTTAGAGAGGGAACGTACAGGATGTATTGCATTTTCACCGCTTGCTCAGGGTTTATTAACAGATAAATATCTTAATGGCATTCCTAAGGATTCGAGAGTCGCAACAAGTGGTGTATTTTTAAAACAATCAGATCTAAGTCATTCTAATATAAAGAAGGCTGAACAACTTAATCAGCTATCAGCAGAAAGAGGTCAAAAACTGGCCCAAATGGCCTTAGCATGGTTGCTGAAAGACCCCAGACTTACTTCGGTCCTTATTGGTGCCAGCAACATTCAACAAATTGATGATGCAGTTCAAGCGGTCAATAACATTTATTTTGATAATGATGAACTTGTTAAGATTAATCAGATACTAGATTTTCCAAAAATAACCGCATAGCTTAAGAAGATTGATCATCATATTTCTTTTATAAAGACCGTTGATGATCCTAAAAACTGTATAATTAGCTGTATCGCCCGGTCTAACAGCCCCGGCGATACAGCGTATAATGTTTAATACCCAAGATAGATTGGGACTATTCTGATCCTGTTAAGGGGCTGTAACTGTTTTTACAGTCGTATAATTATATTTTTTAAAGGCGTCATTTACCCTCATTCCTACCCGTACATAATAAGTTGTAGCATATTTCATTGCAGAATTTGTAGTTACGGTAATTTCAGTATTTTCCGCTGGAAGGGTTGTGATCAAAGCATTGCTCGGATCGAAATTGTTATTTCCTACATACTCTGTCGTGGAAACGAACAACCGATAGTCTGTAGCCGCGGGCTTGGTAAGTCCTGTAGGGGCCTCATTTTTTTGGTATTTGAACTTAACTGAGATCTTCCTATCAGCTGTAAGTACCGGTTCGCCAACCCACTCAAGATCGATATAAGGTATTACATGGAAGTCATGGGTTGTTGTCCCTTTGATCTCTACTTCCTGAGCGGCTACCGGATAAAACGGCCCATCGGTCACGTTCAGTCTATATTTACCGGCGAAGAGCTTATTATTAATATAGGTTCCATCCAATTTTATGTTTAGATCTTGGGGCGTTGGGGCGTTACCCCAACTCAGCTCTTCCAGTCGGATTTTCGTATTTCCCTGTCCCTGTTCTGACTGCATACCTTTCCCTTTGTTGTCCATAATTGTACCCTGTAATGTTGCAGCGGGAGCCTCATAGTCATCGATTTTGCAGGAATGTATGGTTAATACCCCCACAAAAAATAATAGCATATTAAATATCTTTTTCATACCTGATTTTCGTCTTGATTAATATTGTTCGTTTTGTTTTAGCTTCGGATTCGCGGCAATTTCAGCACCTGGAATCATCTCATAATAATACTTCGTGGCAATCGTAAACCTGGAGTTTCGCTCATCACCCCGGGCATCAAAAATATATTTTCCCTCGATATAGTCAGTCCCTACAGGTACCGCTCCTTTAGCAAACAGGAAAGGATTGAGTTTTCTCCAGATCCTCTGGTTTACTTCCAGATCTGCCGTTCTCCAGCGAAGCATGTCCCACCATAAACCGTGCTCGAAAGCCAGCTCTTTCCTGCGTTCGATCCTGACGAGTTGCAGTCCTCTGGTTGGAGCCAATACATAGGAGCCTACACCAGTTCCTGGTGCAAGAGGCGCAGATGATGACAAATCGGCCGCTGATGTTAGTAACACTGCCCCTGCCCTTTCACGTATTGTATTGATTTGGGTATAAGCATCAGCTAACAGGTCAACACCATCTGCATTAAGTACGCCATTCTGATAAAGCTCCAAAGCAGCCTCGGCGCGGTTAAGCAGTATTTCGGCATATCGAATTTCGATCCATGCAGTTGTAGATACGTGTAACTTAGTGTCAGCAGCCAACATTTTAGGATCCAGGTATTTGCGTCCGTGAAAACCGGTAACAGTAGCATTATTGGAGGAGGTTGGGCCATCTAAACCGGTAGGGTTAATGGATTGGCCTGTAGACAATAATATCGGAGTCTGGATATTCCAGGTTCCCGCTTGCTTCACATTAGCATAGAAAGGATTTGAAGTATATGCAGCTGTGGAGCCTTCGGCCACGAGTTTTTGTATGGGTACTGAAGGATCAACACTTTCTATAAATGTACCACGACGAAGGTCGGTTCGCTGACCTTTAAAGGGTTGTCCCGGAAGAAGAACCGTTCCTCTCAAGCGAGGCTCACAATTTTCGAATAGCTCTTCAACTGAGTTGTAAACAATATAAGTCCCATCCGGTTTAGTCGTCTGGATCTCACCCTTCACGTTTTTTGGTAATCCATCAAAAAGCTCAACAAAATCAAGTGTTGGATTGTAACGATCTCCATAAGTTGAGGTCATGTGCGGTGGGGAATAAACCCCGTCAAAACTATGTACATTTTCTAAAAAAGAATATTTTTTGGAAAAGATTGTTTCTGTGCTTGCAGGATCAAGAAAAAGAGAGGCGTAATTATCTGCGGTCGCCATTTTATCTGTAGGTGACCAGGTCTTCTTATAAAGCGAGTACTTGCCTTCTATCATTTTAGCAGCTTGAAAGCTCAGTTTAAAATAATCGTTCGCTTTTGTAGCCGGAATACCATTAAGCATTACCCCTTCTACGACATATTGTCTGCCATAACGAGCTTTTGACCCAGCAAAAAGCGCTACTCTGGATTTAAAAGCCGCAGCAATATTTTTGTTTACCCGCCCTGTCTGCTCGCTGGTTTCACCCATAGTTGCAATTGTATAATCAAGATCAGAAAGGATCAAATCGTACACCTCCTGTTCGCTGCTACGTGGAATCTGCAGCTCATCTACACTTGCACCTATTGATTGTACCTGGGTTGTAATAGGTACTCCGCCATAGCGTTTAACCAATGCAAAATAAGTATATGCTCGGATAAAACGGGCTTCAGCAATCCATTTGTCTACCTTTGCCTGCGAAAGGCTTGAAACATAATTAGGTAATTGCTCTATCAAATAGTTTGAATAACGGATCACCAAATAACCATTTTTCCAGTATGCTTTGGCAGGATTTACAAAACCACCATTATTGCGGTTGGCATTTTCTCCAGTATTTATCATCGGCAAGGAAATATTGTCCCAGGTATTAAACCCATCATCACCACTGGTTGCACTATACTTAAAATCTTCAATGGGCATACGGCTATAAAGCGTTGCCATATAAGCCTGCATACCGGCATCATTAAAGATGTCCTTATCCTGTACAATATTAACAGGATCAATATCTAATTTATTACAAGCGCACACTGCTCCAAAAAGAAGCATCAATGCTATATATTTTAATTGTTTCATAATCGTTTGTCTGGATCTTTATTAAAAGCTAATACTTGTTCCAAAATTAATTGTTCTGTTTATCGGGTACATGTATCCATAAAGTTCAGCCGGCCGTTCCGGATCTAATCCTTTTACTTTGGTAACAGTAAAGAGATTGTACCCGTTAACATACACCCTAAGTCCATGCACCCTTATTTTTTCAAGGAGTGACTTGGGCAGAGAATATCCCAGCTCCGCGCTCTTCAGGCGTAGGTACGCTCCATTTTGAATGGCCCGTCTGGAATTGTCGTTAATTACCGTTCCGGTATATGCATAATATCCCTGAACCCACTGATTGGCGGGATTATATGGATCAGCCTTTGGGTCAACTGGATGCCATCTGTCCATGAAAAGATTAAGCGCATTTCCATCAAAAGCGAGAGGTTCTTTTAACGCTTCGGGATAAGATACATAAGACAATGCCGCTCCCTGGAATAATAAATTAAGGTCGAATCCCTTATAATCAAAACCCATACTAAGGCCGAAATTCATCAATGGGTAATTCTGTCTTGCATTAGCCGGGTCAGCAGAAGTACTATTCGGATTAATTGCAGTAGCAATAGGGTGCCTGTCTAAATCGTCGAAAGTGCCATCTCCATTCCAGTCTTCATAAATGTAATCTCCGGGAAGCACATTACGGCTTGTAAACTGATTGTAGGTAGCAATTTCCTGGAACGACTGGAACTGACCAACATAACCAAATCCAAACCAAACGTCATTATAACGATTAAGCGTTCCGTTTCTCCAGTTTAGCTGGGAATTTCCTGCACGTCCCTGTTCTTTATAAATAATTCTGGTTCGTGTTAATCCAACATTACCGCTGATATTGTATCCAAAACTTCCTATCTTGTTTCTATGCGTCAATGCCAATTCAAGACCTCTTGTCTCATCGCTATCTAAATTTTCCTGAGGCATATTTGCTCCGAAAGAGCCGGGTACTGTTGTAGAACGATTAGCTGGAATACCTGTTCTGTAGCGGTTAAAAGCATCAAAAGTAATTCCGAGTTTTCCTTTCCACAGATCGGCGTCCAGTCCGATATTGGTAGTTTTAACCTCCATCCATGTCATATCTGGATTCGGCACCGCTCTGAAAGCAAGGGAATTCACAAATTCATCACCAAAAATGTAGCCCCCGCCTAATGCCTGTAAATTTCCGGCAAAGGGATAATTATATCCCGAAAGAAACTGATAGGCAATACTACTATCATCGCCCAATTTACCGTAGGAAGCCCGAATTTTCAGGTTGTCGATGAAGGATAATGAAGCGTTATCTTTCATAAAGGATTCTTCCGATACACGCCAGCCAATGGAACCACCGGGAAAAAATCCAAATTGATCTTTTTTAGAAAACCTTGAAGAACCATCATACCGGAAACTCAATTCTCCAAGATATTTTCCTGCGTAATCATAATTTACTCTTCCTACCAATGCCTTCGTAGCGAACTTAGAAACCCCATTCACGTTGGCATAGGCCAGTTGGTCTTTAGACTTTCCGGCGAACAAATATTCGATAGGCAAAGCTAATTGACGCTGTGCGAAAAAATTATCAGCATTAGAGTTGCTCTCTTCATACAGAAGCAGTGCCGTTACATTGTGCTTTTGAATGCTTTTTGCATAATTCAACGAAAGCTGCAGTAAGGAATTGGGTGTTGTATTAAAACTTCTGCGTAACTGGTCGGGTCCGTTTTTGGTTGTAGCAGTGTAAGTACTACTAGCGGCAATATAATCGTAAACACTATATGATTTGGCATAATCTGAATTGTTGTTGATCTTGGCATCATAAGAAAACATCCCCCTGGCCACCAACCCGTCTATATAAGGTATCTGATAATCCAGCGAAAATTGACTTTGTAGCCAGTTGTTCTCATCTTTTTGATAACCTGATATCTCACTATCCGCATTTGCTCCGGGATGTTCAAATATTGGCTTGAATAAATAATCCGGATTATTATTAGCATAAAAGGGTTCATTTGGCTGTACTCTCCAAAGCTGCGAAAACAGTTGCCAGGAAGGCACCTTGGGATTCATCTTCGTCTCCAGGATACCGTTTAATTTTAGAGAGGCTTTCAATCGTTTTGATATCTGGGCATTTAAGTTTGAGCGAAGGTTATACCTGTCGTAACTTAAAGAGTTACTTTTCCATATTCCTTGCTGTTTGGCATATCCCATATTCACAAAATAGTCGATCTTAGTATCAGCCGAGCTACCACTTACACTCAAATTTTGCTGATATTGAGGTGAATAATCACGCATAACGGCATCGTACCAGTCAGTACTTGTTTTTGTTCCATTAAGATACGGGGCAAAATCATCATCGTCATAAGTAAGTATAGGGCCATCTACCTTATGCATACTCTTCTCATTGGCCAGCGTGAATCGATCAATCACCCCAACAGGTTTAGGCAGGCCACCTGGTGTCTGCGTACCATACCATCCGGAATAAGTAATCTCTGGCTGGCCGCTTTTCCCTTTTTTTGTTGTCACCAGAACAACACCATTTGCTGCCCTCACGCCGTATACAGCGGCCGCGGCATCTTTCAGGACAGACACACTTTCAATTTCGTTGGGATCAAGACGCGTAATGTTATCACGTGGCACACCGTCAATGATAACCAAGGGGTTACCAAATCCCCGGATGTCAAACTGATTTGTAAAAACCCCTGGCTCAGATGTTTTTTGAACAACACGCAATCCAGGTACTTTACCCGTAAGCATGTTTTGAACATTCTGTGTTTTCGTTGTCGAAATCTCCGCATTGGAAACGGAGGCAACAGAACCTGTCAATGTGGTTTTTTTCTGTGTACCGTAACCAACAACAATAACTTCACCGAGGGTGTTATCGTCTACAATCAGTGTAACGTTTAAAGGTTCATCAGTGGTAGCTTGTACCTCTTTAGTGATAAATCCGATATAAGAGATCGTCAGACTGGCGCCAGCGGGAACGGAAAGAGAGAATTCACCGCTTTTGCCTGTGGAAGTCCCCCCGGAACTCCCTTTTATTTTCACGACCGCACCAATAAGCGGGCCGCCGGTGGCATCTGTCACCTTGCCTTTCACGGCGATATTCTGCGCATATGTAAATGTTGCAATACAACATGCGAGTAGGAAAAATAGTTGTTTCTTCATACTTGTTTTAGATTTAGCATTTGGTTAATGAATTACTAAGTAAAAGTTTAGGCTTAAAAAAGACTTAAAAAAGGATTAATAATGTGGACAGCATGTTTTTTCTGAATAATTTTCAATGTTTTCCATTTTTGAAGAGGCAGCAAGCCACTAGTTGAGCAGCAATTTCCATTCTGATCCGTAATATGCACGCTCGAGCCGCTCCATATTTTGCTCTTCATTACGTCTTAAAAACAGATCCTTCAAATCGCGATAAATATAGAACTGCAGCCAATATCCATTATTGTATTTTTGACTTAAGGACGTTACTTTCATCCATTTTGCATACCAGCTTAGGTTAAGACCATATTTTTCTGCTACAGCTACGGCCAACTGAGCATTGTTCCAGATATCTTCCGAAACTGATTTTTGTAATCGGACATAATCGTCGTAACTAAATTTAGAAATGTCAAGTACCTCAGACACGTCAGGAATGTTCAATTTTCTTAATTCTGTCGAATCTTCAAAGATTTTATCCCCATCAAGATCAAACAACATCTTATCTAAAAACCCATTTCCATCTGTATCCTGATATTTTATCGTAGCAAATTTTCCTGCTTCCTTATTCAGGAATTTACGGTCCCAGCCCTGGTAAAATGATGCGTTCTGATCGATTCTCCAAGCACCCCATTCTGCTCCAAATAAATGGATCCTTCCGTCGAACCTGCTTACATAAAGCTTTCCTTTGCCGGAATTGTCCAGATCCCATTCTCCCCTGTCACCCGCAACATCTGCCTGAACATTATTATCGAGGCCACCTTTTCCCGTGCCACTCTTAAATGGATCTAAGGGATCCAGCAGCTCAACGCGTTCCCAGCGATTACAATCATCATCTTCATCGTAAACGAAATAAACCTTATTCCATTTTCCTTTATTAAAAGTCAGGTCTAATGCTTTGTCATGATCTGCATATATCAGCTCGTTCATTTGTCTCCAGCGTGGGTCCAGAAAAAGGGAATCGGCTTCCGGGAGTCCACGCATGTTTTTAATTTTATGTACCTGGTCCATATAATTAAAACCTGCACCTCTGAAATTTATGGTAAAGTCAAAATCAAACTCATTTCCAGGTCCATTATCGTTGTCACTATCAATCCCGATTGACACCCAATCAATTGTTCCTTTTTCATTAACCTGATAACCTCCTTGCTTTTGATTACCTATGTTAATTTCAGGAGAATCAACTAATCTAACTGCCATTTCACTAAGTCCATCCTTATCCGGGTCAAAAAACAAGAATGGATTTTCCCAATTGATTTTAAGATTTTTCATCGTGTAAGTCGCAACATGTATTTTTATAAATGTACATCTCCCACTATAATCAAGGTAAAAATCAGAGATCCCATATTTATCCCAGGCCTTTATCTGAAAGCTGTTCCAGTCAATGTAATTAAAAACATTGTCCTCGTCCGTATCAAGCACCCACATATAATGACCGTTTGGCCATGGATCATCATGTTTGCTTTCCGGATACTCAACCAGGGCCTGCATATCAGCTTTCCCGTCGCCATTGCTATCCGTCCAATCTATGATAAAGTCTCCCATGTGTCCATATTTCCCATCCTTATTCCTATCAATCAGCACACAATCACTATCCGTATCACCCTCAACACTGGTCCATGTCATGTCATCATCATCATCTATCCAAAGTACCGGTATCTCATTTTTTGTGATTGAATAAAGCAAATCCGGGTCACCATCTTTATCCAGATCGACCAGTCTGGGTGTATATCCCAGGGGCGGAGGTGGTAAGCGAAGTGCATTGATCATTAAATTACTATTCCAATAATTTTTAACTTGTTGGCCAACCTTGATAGTTTGACCGTAGGTGCCAGCCTTATAGCAAAGAAAAAAGAACACTTGTAAAACAATTGCTTTTTTAACTTGTGGTTTGGTTAGAAATGTAAAAATCTGGTTTAAGAATTCTAATTGCATATTTATTTTTTACGAAGCCCGTGTTACTTGCTGGAAGCTTGAACAGAGACTGATCATCAATCTTGGTTACGAAAAAAGAAAAGATGCTTAAAAAAGACTTAAAATATTGTTAATTTGGGACTCAATCTTCAGATATTTTTTTGATCAGTAAAACTCCCCTTAAGAATTAATCAAAAATAGTTATCTTAGCGATACCGGCCTACAGAGTAACCTTGCAGCTTTGTTTCAGACAACAGAACCAGTCAACAGCGATCTAAAAACCACTTAATATTTTCTTTACTTACTATTATGGGATTAAAATTCTACGTATTTTGTTTTACATTTCTTTTTATACCTTTTTCAGATCTGGTTGCGCAAAATTACGGCTTATTCTTTCAAGGCCACGAAGCTATTCAGGAAAAAAGAACAGGTTTAGATCTGGGTGCTACTGCTCCCATGTGCTTTGACAAGAATTTTGAAATCTCATTCGACCTGTCATTTATGACGGGCTATACAGATTATTTCGGTTATATTTTCCGGGCGATAGACCAGGAAGGCCGCAATATAGATCTCATATACGATAAACGCTTCTTAGAAAATAAACACTTGAAATTAATAATTGACGAAAAAGTTTCCAATATTGCTTTTGATATAAATATTAATAAACTTTTCAGACAATGGTATAAAATCAAGCTGAAGTTTGATCTTACAAAACAGGAATTAGTTCTTACTGCAGATGGTAAGGTCTACAGACAAAAAATCGGCCTTCAAAAGGATTGTTACCAGATATTCTTTGGCGCGACCAATTATAAAGAGCATGAAGTGCGGGATGTACCTCCAATGAAGTTGAAAGACATCAAAATAATGAAAGAAGATAAGCTGGTGTATCATTGGCCTTTAAATGAATTTTCCGGAGAGGTTTCTGCTGAACTCATATCCGGAAAAGATGCAGGTGTGATCAACCCTGTGTGGATCAGAAGACTTCATTATGATTGGAAATTAGCTCAGGAGACCTCCATTATCGGATCTGCAAGTGTAGCATTCGATTCTGATCAGGAGAGACTTTTCGTAGTTACAGAGCGTTCATTATACATTTATAATCTTATTTCCCACAAAACGGAAATTATCCAGTATGCTGGAGGAAGGCGGCCACTCTTGCCGGGAAACCGATCCTATTATGAGACAAAGTCTGGCGGACTGATAAACTTTTACATCGATCAAAAGCTTGTAAGTGTCTTTGATTTCACTAAAAGAAATTGGGACAAAAAGTTCAAAACGCCAGACGTTCCTACAAATTACTGGCATCCGAATAAATTCTATTCCCAAACAGACAACTCATTGTATATTATCGGGGGCTATGGGCAGTACATGTATAAAAAAGACGTACAGCGATATAATTTCACTAATAAAATCTGGGACAAAATAGATGTTAAAGGAGAGTTTACTCCCCGGTACCTCGCTGCACTCGGGACAGCAGAAGGAGGGGCTTATATTTTAGGTGGTTATGGAAGCTCTACTGGCCAGCAGATTCTAAATCCTAAAAATATATATGATCTCACCTTTTTTGATGTTAAGAAAAGAACATTTAGAAAATTATTTGAACTCAGCCCTAAGAATGAAGAATTTGCATTTGCTAATTCAATGATAATAGATAAAAAAGACAAGTCCTATTATGCATTAACATTCGTCAATCATGTTTATAATTCTTCCCTTAGGCTGATTAAAGGATCTCTGGATTCAGCTACATTTAAATTTGTAGGAAACAAAATCCCATATATATTTCACGACATTAATTCATTTGCGGATTTATACTACTGTCCGGTTAACAAAAAGTTTGTTTCAGTATTGCTCTTTTATGATCAAACTGTAAACCGAACGTCATTAAAAATCTACACTTTGCAGTCCCCTCCGGAAGGATACCTTTCCAGTACAGCTAAAACATCTGGCTTTAGGGGGATCACATGGTTTATATTGTCAGGGGCGGCTATATTACTTGGTTTAATAACGCTAACGTATAAAAAATGGATTATGCGGAAAAAGGCAACGCAACTAAACGCCCTTCTTCTAAGGTCTCATTCAATCCCCGATAAGGAAAATGATGAACAAGTTAGTTATCGGCAAGTGGAAGATACACGAAACACAATTTTTCTTTTTGGAGACCTGGAGTTGTTTGATAGGGATGGTAAAGATATTACAAAGCAATTTACTCCTGTTATTAAAGAACTTTTTCTTCTTATTTTACTTTATACCATCAGATGGGGACGAGGCATCAGTTCTGAAAAGCTGGAAACACTACTTTGGTTTGACAAGCCACTTGACAGTGCAAGAAACAACAGGTCAGTAAACATCGCTAAAGTTAAATTCCTGCTTGAAAGTATGGACGAATGTCAGATCTCAAAAGACACGGGCTACTGGAAAATGATAATCGACCGCAGCAAACTCAGGATCGATTATATCGACTATCAAAACATTGTGACGGGGAAAAAGAAAATTAGTAAACAAAACATCAACGATCTGACAAAAATTATAAGCCGGGGCAATTTCCTTTCTAACACTGAATACTCCTGGCTGGACACGTTGAAATCAGAGATTTCAAATGAAATTATTGATACCTGCCTGCATACAGCAGAAGGGATAAATATTGCAGACGACCCCGACTTCCTTATAAGTATCGCAAACTGTGTGCTAACTTGTGATCCTGTGAATGAGGACGCCGTTTTCATCAAATGCAAAACCCTGGTGTTTTTAGGTAAGCACTCTATTGCCAAATCGATATTCGAGAATTTCAACAAGGAATATAAAGCGATTTACAATGAGAGCTTTGCAAAAAGTTTCCAGGAACTACTTGGTTAACGCTAGTTTATATTCGCGGCCTTAAAATACAGTTTCTGCAGTATCGCCCAAGCGGTCACCTGAAGGAAACTTCACTTTCCTGCTAACTCCGTTTAAAGTAATTGTGAGCATTTCAAGCCTCCTTGTTGGATCAGAAACGTACAGCATGTGTTTTTTCCCTTTTGTTTTTAATATCAGTATACATGACTGATCGGTACTCAGCGAACTTTTCGGAGATAATTTCACGCTACCAGCAGTATAAAATACAGCCATTACCTTATTTGAAGTTTCGATAGCCTGCAGATTGCTTGTATTAACCAGTACTTTAAATCGCTTACCTGGGTCAGCCTTTTTAGTCTCCGGCAATCCAATTGCTGGTTGGATAGCATAGGCATAGGTATTATTATTTTTGTGAGGTATGAATACCGTGAAGATACTACCGGATACAGGTTTATCACCCGAAGCCTGATCTGTAGTTATCCAATTATTATTTCTCTTTTCTATTTGTATCTGGGCAGGATTAATCGCGACAGGAAAAAAATAGGCCATGCTGTCCGTCCATAACCATTGTGACCCGCCCGGGGTCTTTCCGTAATTTAACGGGCTGTTTAGGTTATAGAACCTCTGATCAACTACAGTAACCACATTATCCATCTTATCTGAATTTATCCCGGCGCCAAGGGCGATCATCATCCCTTCTGCAAAGAAGTAACTTTTACGCGCCTTTATCCCGATCCGATCATAATCCATTGCCGAAACGCCTACCTGTTCGTCTGAGACCTGGCCTGTAAAAACTCCCTTGTTGGAACTCGTAAAGGCCGGGCGGATTGCCGGATTTACGGTAGTATCACCTGTTGTTCCCGGTAACATGGCCCAGTTCCACAACGCTTCAATATTTCGATATTCATTTCCACTCCGCTGTAATAGGGTTACCCCATCATTTAAAAACGCCCCTTTCAGGTTTTCACCATTTATGGACTCTATCCTGCTGACAAAAGGGCCATGCATCTTTAAACTGAGCATATAATTATCCTGCTTACGATAAATCATATAATCACTTCGCCAAAAGCTTTTATTTCCTTCGATCCCGCACTTATGTTCATCAGCATCTCTATAGCCATCTATAAAATAATCGCAAACTTTCCCCTTGTCAAATGACCTGATCATCCGGGAATTGATCGCTAAATTCTCCCCTCGTTTAGTACTGCTGTTTGCTCTTAATTGTCTGCCCACAGCGGTAATATCCATTGCCCCTTTGTAAACGCTCCATCTTAATCCCTTTGATACATAATCAAAAATGATTTTCTGCTTAGGCAAATCAAAAGCAACTGAAGTATTTGCAGTAATGGTCATCCAGAACAGAAGGCTGTTCGTGAAATGCATCCCATAATTTCCATATTGCAACATGGGACCGTGTTGCTGGAAAGAATAGTCTGGTTGTATTCCTTCTTTTACAGTTACACTTATTACTTCCTGCATCCTTCTGATGATTTCGGAAAATTGTTTATGGTCTTTCCTGATAAGCGCAATCCTCCCTTCATTGTCAAGTTGCCAGATTAAGTTCTGTCCGGTGGCTTTATGGACAGGGATGCGTTTGATAATCACTTTATCCAGGAAGGCCATTTCTTCTGGCAATACATCATCACCTAACATCAGGATCAGACTGGAATAAGAGAAGGGTATATTTATATTATTTTGCCACCAATTTTCACAGATAAAATCATTCTTTATCCAAAAAGACATCGCTTTATGAACTGCGGCAAGGTACGCAGGACTGTGGTTCTTATAAAAAGCTCTACAAACTAACATTGTGCGGTACAAATGCCACGATGGTCTCCAGGCTCCCCTCATCTTAGAGTTATAGTCAATATCTTGCCAGCTGCCTTCAGCTGTCAAAGACCTGAAATATCCTTCGGCATCCGTATTATAAATCACATCATCGGTCAGCCGATAACTCTGTTCTGTTGCATATACGGTGTCAGATAACAACATTTGCCTGCAATGCTTTCCAATCCTATCAATTTCTACTTCTGAGCGGGAGGATATAGTCTGACATAAAGCAGGATTTAACCCCGAAATAACCAGGAGAAAAATTATAAATATTTTCATTTTTTTATTTTTAAGATTGCAATCAAGTAATTTACAATTTTACCCTTCCGGTTAACCTAATGTCTTCTGAAGACGATCCGATCATGAGCTTAAACCAGCCTGGCTCGACTACCCTCTCCATATTCCGGTTCAGGAGAGAAAGATCATACGATGTAAGAACCATTGACAATTGTGTAGTTTCACCAGGCTTTACACTTATGCGTTCAAATCCCCGGAGATTCTTCACGTAAGTGGTAACTGAACTTACCTCATCCTGAAAATACAACTGTGCTACTTCATCTCCTTCTACTTTTCCGACATTTGTTACGCTGAAAATAACTTTAATTTTTCCCGAGTTTTTGTAATTGCCAGTGTCAATTTTTAAACCGGAAAAGTCAAATTTAGTATAACTTAACCCGTAACCAAATGGATAAAGGAAGCCGTTCACATTAGCGTCGGTAGCTCCATGTGCATCTGCAGACGGTTTCATTGGAAAGGAAAGCGGTATTTGTCCTACATATTTAGGAAAGGCTACAGGTAATTTTCCACCAGGGTTATATTTGCCGAATACTACTTCTGCAATGGCATCACCCATAAACTCACCCAAATACCATGTTTCCACAATTGCGGGGATCTTCCTGCTTGCAAAATTGATAGTTACTGGTCTGCCCCCTACGAGCAGCAATACAGTGGGTTTATTTAATTGTGCGATACGTTCCAGTAATTCTTCCTGATGACCAGGTAGCTTAAGATCCAATCTTGATTTCGTTTCGCCAATAGTTTGCTCATTATCACCCATTGCTAGAAATATCACATCGGCTTTCGCAGCTATATTAACTGCCTCTTCCATTTCCAGACGCTCCTGGTCAGTCAAGGGGAAGGGCTCGATATCGCTCTGAGGAAAATTTTGGTCGACATGTGCACAACCCTTTGCATATAAAACTTTTACAGAAGTCGGAAGACTCTTTTTTAGCCCTTCATATACGGTGGTAACTTTAGTATGTGACGGCCCATACCGCGAGAGCAAACTTTTATGCTCTTTTGCATTCGGCCCAATAATGGCAACAGTATTTATCTTTTGTACATCGAGAGGCAACAATCCCTTTTTATTCTTCAGCAACACAATGCCTTCCCTTGCAGCCTGCAAAGCGAGATCGCGCGATTCCTTTGAGTGCACAATTTTATCAGCACCTCTTGTATCTGCAACAAATGGCTGTTCGAAAAGTCCTATCTCAAATTTCACCTTCAACACCTCTTTTACCCTCAAATCAATCAGATCCATAGAGATGCTCCCATTTTTTATACCCCTGCGCAAACCTCTTAAATAATCTGCGGGATTTTTAAATTCCGTACGTACATTTAACCCCGCGGTCAGCGCCAGCCTGGCCGCATCGGCAGTATCGGTAGCGACGTGGTGCTTAGCAAACAAGTCCTCCACGGCATGGCTATCACTGACCACATAACCTTTGAAACCTAGCTGAGTACGCAGGATATCGGTAAGAAAATATCGGCTGGAAATAATCGGGACCCCATCATAGTCGTTATATGAAGCCATTACCCCTTTAGCCTTACCTTCCTGTATGCCTACTTTAAAGGGCTCAAGATATAAGTTCCACATTTCCCGGGGTGCCACATGAGGGTCGGTCCTCACGTTGCCGTCACGCCCCCCAATAGGAATGCCGTAGACGGCGAAATGTTTCAGGGTTGAAATTATCCCATTTTCCTGAATGCCAAGAATATTTTGCTTTCCCAATTGACTTACCAGGTAAGGATCCGAGCCGTAAGTCTCCTCTATACGTCCCCACCTGGGATCGGACGCCACGTCGAGGATTGGGGAATATACATTTGTATATCCAAGAGCTTTCGCCTCTTTACCCGTTACCTTACCTATTTCACGAATGAGTTTTTTATTAAAAGAACTGGCCTGGGCCAGCTGAGAAGGAAAATAAGTTGCCTTCATATGGTTAAGACCTCTAATCCCTTCGGTAGTAAAATCGACAGGGATTCCGAGACGTGTCTGTTCAATAAACCATCTTTGGATAGTATTTATGGCTTCGGAGTGAGAAGAGTAAGGGTAGGCGTAAACTGTATCCTTCCGGTATCCTGTAAGCTGCTCATCAATATTGGCAATTCCATCTTTCCAGACACTGTCTTTCCAGGAGTCAGCCGGCAGTCGATCCTTTAAAAAGGCTCCGTACCCATATAACGTGACCAGTTGACAGGTCTTCTCCTCCATTGTCATTTGTCGGAGAAGATCATTTACCCGGGATTCAACCGGGTTTGATCTGTCCTCGTAAATATCCATCTTCCCATTTTTATTAAAGTCGATCCACTGCTTGTCTTCAGATGAAGGCGCTGGAATAAAAGAATATAGTAACAGCGCCAGCAAAAAAACTAAAGTTGTTTTATACACCATTTGATAAAGATTGAATGATTAATGAAGAGATATATATTTTTACACTTATAACAAAAATTCATGGCTTATTGTACAGGACGATTATTTTTCAATTTCCCAAAATTAGTATTGGGTCTATCCCCCATTGTGAAGATCATTTTACCACCATTTATAAGATCAGAATGTAGCAGGTAGCTATTTTCATACTTCTTCCCATTTAAGGTAATGTGCTGAACATATATGTTCTTATCGCTGTTATTCACTGTTTCAACGGTGAATTTTTTACCCCCTTCTAAATTAATTGTCGCCCGGTCAAATATTGGACTCCCAATGGCATACACGCCGGACGCGGGAAACACAGGATAAAAGCCAAGTGAAGAAAACACATACCAGGCAGACATCTGTCCGCAATCTTCATTACCGATTATCCCATCTACACGGTCGTGATACATAGTCTTCATTATATGTCTTACTTTCTCGGCAGTTTTCCATTGCTGACCGGTATAATTGTACAAATAAGTAACATGATGTCCTGGTTCATTTCCATGTGCATATTGCCCTATAAGCCCGGTCATATCGGCTAATGCACCATCTTCCTGATAAGGAAGCGTAAAAAACTCATCCAATCTGGTATTAAAAGCTTTTTCACCGCCAAGCAACTTAATCAAACCAGGTATATCCTGCGGTGCCAACCAAATGTATTGCCATGCATTTCCCTCGGCATATAAATTATTTTTAGATTTGAGTGGGTCAAAGCTTGGAGCCCAGCTACCGTCAGAACGCTTACCTTTAAGGAACTTGTCAGACGGATCGAAATACAGTTTATAATTTTCGGCCCTCTTCTTAAAGTAATTATAATCTTTTGTTTTTCCCATCTTTTTCGCCATCAGGGCTATACTTCCATCTCCTATAGCGTATTCCAGTCCTTTGGCCACCGGCCGACTTTCCTTATCTGTGGGTATTGGTTTGAGGTTCTGTACATACTGCAATCCCAAAGTATCGATCATAGAGGAAGTTTTTAACGCGTTAAAAGCTTTTTCTCCATCAAACCCCTTTATTCCTTTTAAATATGCTTCGGCCACTATCTGTCTGCTACTCATGCCTACCATAGTGCCCGTTTCATAACCCATTAAATGCCACATCGGCAATCTGCCCTGCTGATCGTTAATAGCCAACATAGAATTGATCATATCGCTTACACGTTTAGGCTGAGTGAGTAGAAAAAGCGGATGTGTAGCCCTATAGGTATCCCAGGTTGAGAATACACTGTAATTTGTAAAGCCTGTTTTGGTATAAACTTTCTTGTCGGTGCCGCGGTAGTCCCCATTATGGTCATCAAACAAAGACGGATTGATCATAGTATGGTATAATGCAGTATAAAAGATTTTCTTTTCTGCGGTATCATCTGTTTCAACCGTAAGCTTTGAAAGTTCTTTATCCCATTTATCATCGGCCAACTTAACTACATGTTCAAAATCCCAATCAGGAATCTCAGCCTCTATATTTGCCAGTGCATTTTCTGAGCTGACAGGCGAAATGCCTACCTTGAGCTGTAACAGTTCCGGAGCCTGATCAAAACTCATCAGCCCCTTAACAGCCTTATCTTTAGCCGCCTTTCCTTTAAGAAGTTTATCCCCGTTATATACAGCAAAGTTTTTTACTGGTACGGAAGACTTTATTGCAAAATAGATCAACTGCGTCTTCGCCCAGCCGGAAGAAGCACGGTAACCTTTAAAAGTAAAATCATCTACCTGCTCAATAAAAGTTTCAGTAGAACGGTCGTTAATTCCTTCTTTAAGATCAATGATCACCCTGGCTTGTTTTCCGGCAGGAAAGTGGTACTGATGAAAACCTACACGCTCGGTAGCAGTTAATTTTACCGCTACGCCATTTGCCAGTTTAACCGCATAATACCCTGGTTTGGCTTGTTCATCTTTGTGTGAAAACAAGGATGCATACCCACTAGCCGGCAGGGTTTCCTGTCCTTTATCTGTCTTTATTGTCCCGGTATAAGGCATAATCAATATATCAGACAGATCGCCAATCCCGGTTCCACTTAAATGAGTGTGTGCAAAACCCCTGATCACGCTATCCTGATAGTTATAGCCTGAGCACCAGTCCCAGCCTTTATAAAAATTATCGGGACCTAGCTGCACTCCTCCAAACGGAACACTGGCACCAACAAAAACGTGTCCATGTGAACCCGAACCAATGAAAGGATCAACAAACGAGGTCAGCTTTTGTGCGGTTACAGTATTCCCTGCAAGTAATAAAAATGTACTGGTTATACAAAATCTAAGTCCTGCCTCAATTTTCTCTTTAGCTATCAAGCTCATACAATTTGGTTAAATTAAAATCTTATTTAACGGCAAAGAAAAGACAGACCATTAATTCCTACTTAATAAATTGTTAATTATACCAGTTTCATCAAATTATTCGTTGACCATTTAAGAATATCATCTCGTTATCAACTATATTTAATTCTATAATGGTTTTCTATTTCCCAAAGATGGCAAGTCATCATTTGTAGCCTGGAGTATGAAGTCAACAATTGGTTTAGGATTCGGAAAGCTATGCGGATGATGTTTAAAGCCAGGCTTATGGATGACAGTAATGTTTCCTTTAGCTGCTTTTATTTTTTGCGCAAACAGCAAGGTATTTTCCCGTGGCAAAACGTCCTTATCGGCATCTGCGCATACGATGAGTATTGGATATCTTCCTTTTACAATTTGCTTCACCTGATCCACAGGATTTTTCTTAAAAGCTTTTATATCTTCTTCGTCTTTTAGATTATAATCTGACATAAAAGCCTTGAGCATTGGATTTTTTCCTTCCGACGCTTTGAACATTGTATCCGCCCATGCGGATATATTCAGCAGAGGATTATCTACATAGACAGCAGCTACCTTATCAGGGTTTTTCGCAGCCCAGTTAAATACGTAAATACCGCCACGGCTCATACCCTGCATAACTGCTTTTTTACCTAAGCCAGCTTTTCGCAGTAAGGAGTAAAAGTTATCCCAGGCTGTGATAGCCTTAGCATTACCAAACAATTCCGCCACGTCACAATACACAATATGGAAACCGTTTTGTAACAGGGCAATATCTGTTTGTGGCTCATGCCCCCAAAAACGGGCACGCCAAACCCAGGGACGACCTTTGGCCGTCAGCTTTGGCTTCACAATTTTGCCCGACCTGCCTTCAAAAGAAAAATCCGCACATTCATACCCATAAAAGGACGACTTCCTGATAGGGAATTTAAACGAAGAAATGATATCATAGGTTTTATCCCTTTGTGTTAACAGGATTGTAGAGACAGCTTCGGCAATAATGGCTGCGCCTTCCTTATTAGGATGAATTTTATCAGACATGATGCTTTCCTTGTCGATAAACGGCGAATGCATGTCTATAATTTCTTTACCTTCGCTAAAGGCGACATTTTGAATTTTCGGATTTATTTTATGTATAATTTCCTGATCCCAAATCCCGGTTGTATCTCTAACGAAAGATGGCATCGCCGATAATAGAATTATTCTCGGCTGTGATGGCAATTCTGAAAAAGAACGGATAAAATCACGATAATCTTGTTCAAATTCATCTATGTAAATGCGATTGATCAACTTACTATCGTTTCCTCCCAAATCAATAACTACTACATCTGGGTTTATGGATAATGCTTCCTGATATTGCCTGGTAGCCCAGTATGGGCGGTCACCTTTTTTAAGTAAAGTGCATCCACTAACACCATAGTTATATACTGTAAAGGACTTACCCAAGATGGTCTGTAGCTGGGCGGGGTAAGAATTCTTGTCCCTATTTTCTATTCCTGCGCCATAGGTTATACTAGCGCCGATACAAACCACTTTTACATGCTGCGATTTTGTTTTTAAAACTGCAGAGGACAGGACAGTTAAACAGATCGTTTTAATCATCAACGAGGAGAACTTCATATGAATATTTTAAAAAAGATAGTATGATACTAGATGCCGTTCCCAATTAAAATATTTCCCTTTTGTCTCATATCGCTTTCTGACTCTTTAAGTGAGCTGCTATTTTTTCCATTATAATACAGATAATTATTTATCAGATCGGCATGAAAAAAGCGACCTGTCAGATTATCCGAAAACACCCCGTACTCATCATTGCCTTCCAGCAAATTCCCCGAGATCTTAAGCATGTCACTTTCCATGAACCTAATACCAGAACATTTATTCCTTGCAATCTCATTGTCTGTCAGTTGCACATTTCGGCAAAACGATATATCAATGCCATTACCCCAGGGTGAGGTATCAAACCGGCTATTTTTCACAAGAATATCCGAACTATGATTGAGGTGAAGATTATGATGAAATCCCGCCCCGGGCACCACACTTGCGCCATTATCACTAAAATCGCATTTATTGATGGTTACCTTTTTCGCCCCACGAATAGAAACCCCATTTTTTGTAAAGTTCTGCACCGTTACATTCTCTAAGAGAACATTTTGTATTTGATCCATTTTTTCAGCCGAAAACAAAATACCTGCGCGGCTCGGCGCATTCATGTAAGATCTTACCCTCCGGTCGGCATTAGGATCATTATTAGCGATTGGATTAACCGCGCCCTCCACCAGGAGATCGCGGATCACCACATCACGCAAGGTAGGCATTGCATTTGCAATTGTTGCGCCCCTGGCGTCGGCTGAGAGGATCAGCACAGATTTATTTCCTTGACCGGCCAGTGTTACACCATTGGGTAACACCAACGTTTTTTTTAGCACATGGATACCTTTAGCAAGCACAACCCACCTCCCAGTGCCAGCAGCTGCGTTAAGGGCCGGTTGTATAGGATCACCGGGCAATAAAACGATCATGTCAGGGGGGTGAGTAACTGCAGGTATATCAAGCGCGCCGACTAAGCTCACAACAGCCGGAATTTTGCTAATCTGTTCCAGGGAATTCCTGGTCCCTTTACTACTTCGATGGTGGCGAAGTCCGGTCAACACACCGGCAGAAGACGAATTCCGAGTATGTTTCTCTATCAGTTTAAACGTATATGGCAGATTCAAGCCCTTTTCATGAGTATAATGATCAAACACCGATTCATAAATATCATCGTACTTTTCACGGGCCCGCTTTGACAAGACACCATAAACGGGTATGCTTTCATCTCCCATCATAAACCTGGATGTATACTCAAACCCAAGGGCAAGCCGATTGCCAGCTGCGCCATAAAAATCCAGTCCTTGGGTCCAGGCAACCTGCGCTGCTTTCCCGAATTCACCAATTCCAAGCTGCACATGGCCCCAATCACGGGTAGTCTCCTGAATCTGTCCGTTCGGATATATGTACTTCGTAATACCTGAATTGCCAGGTCCAAGATAATAACGATCTACTGCGCTGTTGAAAATCTCAGTATTATCAGTAAAGATCCCAATACAAAGCAATGTATTGATCATGGCCGCATCCCAGTTGCCATTTGCCTCGGTAAAAAAATCCTTTATGGTTGGATAAAAGACTGTCAGCACCATTCGTGTGAAGGCTTCTTTATCCTTATCTTTCCACCCAGAGTCAGAATATTTTAGCAGCTCAGCAGCATTCAAAAAATAAGGCCCGCTTAAACCGACATTCAACTTCGCATTATTGTCGTCAAAATCCCAAAGCACACCTGACCAGGCATTTATTACCTGTATCGCTTTCTCCGCATAAACGTGATCTCCGGTAATTTGCCACAGCAACGCATAATTATATGCCATTACTGCACTTTTTGAAAATTCTCTCCCACCGACACTGTTGGCACCATACGGTCCTACAGAGATATGTGCAAAAGGCTCAGGTTTAAAATCCAGTGGAGTATGTGTTTTTAAAATGTCGAAAGCATTTTTCCATGGTTGTTTGCCGGAACTAATGTTTTCCCGCATATAATCGAGATCTACTTTGTTCTGGAGCATCCCGGGATGGACAAACTTTCGTTGCGCACGACGCGGCTGGGCGTGAATATCAGCGCACCAAAACAACACAAACCAACTTAGGCCAAGCCACCATTTAGAAACAAATCTTCTCATTATTTTCCCTCCAGATTACCGGTTTGTCCCAATCCCCATGTTTTATTAGGAATAGGCCCCATTTCTAATTCCAGTTTGCCACCAGATACAAGCTGCTCATGTGTAAACCAAGGCGTGTTCAATTCCTTTCCGTTAAATCTGGCACTTTGAATATATTTATTTATTACAGAGCTATTGTTCGCTACAACTTGAAAAGTTTTTCCGTTTGAAAGATCGATTTTAACATCTTCAAATATCGGACTCCCTATGGTATATACAGGAACACCAGGAGTCAGAGGATAAAATCCCATTGAAGAGAAAACCACAAAAGCGGTCATACCTCCTCCATCTTCATCTCCGGGAATACCGAATACATTATCTTTAAACCATAAATCCAGCAAAAAACGTATACGTTTTTGAGTTTTCCATGGTGAACTTGTATAGTTATATAGATATGGGATATGGAAACTTGGTTCATTACCCATTGAAAATTCCCCAACCAATCCGGTAGCATCGGGAAAAGTTCCCTGGAAAGCATATTTACTCCTTCCAAGTGGTTCCCTGAAAAGCTGATCAAGTTTTTGTTCAAAGCCAATTTTACCACCAAATAAACCAATAAGGCCAGCTACGTCCTGCTGTACCTGCCAAAGGTAAGTCCAACCGTTATTTTCATCATAATATGCTCTACCGCCCATTCCTCCGTCAAATTTTGGATCAATATTTACCCACTTTCCTTTACTGTCTTTAGGCATGAACATCTGCGACTTACTATCCCACAGGTTTTTATAATTTTTGCCACGTAAATTAAATTTCTTGTAATCCCCATCCTTTCCAAGATCCTTTGCCAGTTGTCCTAAAGCCCAGTCGTCATAGCTATGACCAAGGGTAACAGCCACAGCCTGGCGCTTTTCAAATTTATCTACAGTAGGCACATACTCTTTTTCACCAATCTGCAGGGCCGGGAAATATCCTTTATTATGGTATATATCGTCTAGCTCAGTTTTTGGCCCGTTTCTCCAGGGTATCATCGTAGCTAGGTTTGCATTCTTAGCCATACCTTCATAAGCTTTTTCCAGATCAAAATTTTTCAATCCCTTGCGGTGGGCGTCTAAAAAGCTAATAGTAGAATGAAAGCCGTTCATGCAGGCATGATCGCCAAAAAGGACAGGAAATGTAGGCATCCAGCTACTTTGTTGATACATTGTGACATAAGAATTTAACATATCCTCTTCCTGTTCCGGGTTCAGGATCACGCGAAGTGGGTGATGTGCCAGATAAGTATCCCATGCCCAGTCATCTACATAAAAAGGACGGGTCGTTTGATGTACCTTATTGTCAAAACCACTGTAATACTGACCATCTTCAGTAATATCTACCATACGTTCATAGCAACGATAAAGAGCCGTATAGAACGACCTCTTTTGCGCTTCGGTACCTCCTGCCGTATGAATCTGATTGATCACTTTAGCCCAGGCACTTTCACCTATTTTCATTTGCTGCTCAAAGCTGACCTCCTTTAACTCTTTGTCAAAATTCTTCTTTGCCTGTGCAGCGCTTACATAAGAAATAGCATACTTAAATTCAACCTGCTGAATATGCTGGGGGAACTGTACCCAGGCTTTTATTTTATTTCCGCTAATCGTGCGTTCATCAGACAGCTTGTTGTTTTTGACTACACCAACCTTTGCCCCTTCAGTGAAGACACCATACATATAAACTTTAATGTTTCCATGGTAAACTTCTATACCTGTTATCTCATTTCCAGATATAAATTTGTAGGAATTCGATCCTTCGTTAAAAACATTGAATAAAAGCGATTTAGAACTATTGGCGTGAAAATTAAACCTATATATCCCAGTTTTCTTTCCTGGTGTATAAGTTACAGTCACTTCCTCGTCAATCAGGTAAGTCGAGTAATACCATGGACGGTTAATTTCCAGATCATGATCATAAGTCATCTTTTTCTCCCAGCTTTCTGGCGTTACCGTCTGAGTACTTGGCCTAACTGAAAATACCTGACCTAGTCTATGTGAAACAATATTTAACGGGAAGCTGGAAATCTGGTCATCTATGTAGTCTGTTCTCTGTGGAAAGACCCTGATCATTTGATTGGGTAGCTGAACGGTTGGTCGGGTGGGTTGAAGAAGATGTCCGACATTGCCGATCAAGGGATCTATATACTTTAAATTACCAGTTCCTTCATAGGACTTCTGCTGTGCAGATATCGTATTGGACCCAAGCGTAAGCAGTACAAAATATACCGCGCAAACAGCATGTTGTAGTTTATATCTAAACATTTAGCGATGGATTAATTATTTTTTATTTTCTTTAATAAAAGGGTGTGGCTTGTCCATGGATGAATCCATTGGTTAGTTATGTTATACAATCCAAACTTATTCCAAAGGCTTAAAAAAAGCTTAAAAAAGAATTAATGCCTTAAAATAATTTATCCATTTTTGAATATTTCCACTAAAATCAAATTAATTACCTCTATGCGAGGGGTATCTATCGAGAAATAGCTTCAATAAGATTTTCAATATGATAGACAGTGTCCGTCGTAGTCGCAATGAATAGGGCTATTGATCTACCAGGAATATTTCAAACATTTTCAGCATAAATCATAAAATCATAGTGATCGACGTCAAAAACAATCAAACAGACTTGTCTGTTTGATTGTTTTTAGTAACTTTGAGTATGCGCAAGGATAGAAAGAATGCAGTCAGGCAAGCAATTGTCGATACGGCCTCCCGTTTATTCTATAAACAGGGATATGGCAATACAGGAATCAATCAAATCATCGAAGAGTCCGGGGTTGTTAAATCTTCTCTTTATACGACTTTCCGATCTAAGGAGGATATCCTGATGGCCTACCTGGAAACTTCCGGTGCAGCAACTGATGAAGCCCTAAAAAAAGCTACGGAAAAATTTTCCGATCCAAAGGAAAAGGTGTTGGCTATATTCAGCTATCTTGAAGGGCTGGTGCAGGAGCCAGAATACTATGGCTGCAACTTTCTGAATATCATATCTGAGATACCGAAAGATAATAACCCCGCGCATGTGCAGATCAAAAAACAAAAGAATGGTGTGAGGCGTCTGTTCGGCCAGTTGTTGGAGCCTATTGGGAAAGAAAGTCTGGCAGATGAAATGTACACATTATTTGAAGGGGCTCTCATTGCCAACAAGGTCCACAATGACGTATGGCCGGTAGTTAGCGCGCGTAAGATTGCCGAAAAGCTATTGAGGTAAAAATTATTTTCCTGATATTCAACATGATACACACTTAAATACAGAGTAAGCAAAACAAATTAAAAAATAAATAAAACAGACTTGTCTGTTTTAGTAATAATATATATCTTTGGTTCATGAGAAAGAAACCAGTAAGGGAGTCGATCATCAGAACAGCAGCGAGGCTCTTCTATCAAAACGGGTATAGCAATACAGGCATCAACCAAATCATCAAGGAAGCTGGTATTGCAAAGTCTTCCTTATACCAGCATTTCCGGTCAAAAGAAGATTTGTTTATGGCGTATTTGGAGGAGACAGGCGTGATGACACTAGGACTACTGAAACAGGCGGCCGAAAAAAGGACTACCCCAAAAGAAAAAGTGCTGGAGATCTTTGATTACTTAAATACGCTGGTGGGAAGAGACGATTTTTTCGGTTGTCATTTTCTGAATATTGTGTATGAGATGCCGCAGGAAGCCAGCCGAATCAAAGTACAGGTAAGGAAGCAAAAAGACGGCGTTCGGGAGCTTTTTAAGCAAATTCTGGCTGACAATAACGCGGAGACGCTGGCTGATGAGATCTATACACTTTTTGAAGGTGCCCTGATCAGCAATAAGGTGCATGATCAAACCTGGCCGATCATCTCGGCAAGAAATATTGTCGAAAAGCTGTTATAATTTTTTACACAAACAAAAACGGATCGATCTGTTTTATAATAAGAAACCGTCAATTAATAAAAATAAAAACTCTTAAAACAAACAATCATGAAAACACACGCGATAAAATATCTAAAAACCAAAGTTGACGATCTGAATATTTTTTACCGTGAATCGGGACCTAAAGATGCACCGGTGGTGCTGCTGTTACACGGATACCCAACTTCGTCCCACATGTACAGGAACCTGATCCCTTTATTGAACGAAAAATACCATGTCATTGCCCCTGACCTAATTGGCTTCGGCTATTCAGATACACCTCATTACAAGACATTTAACTATACTTTTGATAACCTCACCAAGTATATACAGGGATTTATTGACCAGTTGGGGTTGAAGCGGTTTGCAGTTCAGGTTTTCGATTACGGGGCGCCGGTCGGCTTCAGGCTGGCAGTAGCCAATCCCGAAAAGATCACCGGAATTATTTCCCAAAACGGGAATGCTTATGAAGCAGGCTTAAGCGAGGGCTGGAATCCTATTCAAAAATACTGGGCAGAGCCGAGCGAAGAAAATCGTAACAATTTAAAAGTATTGTCAACGGCTGAAACCACCCAGTGGCAGTATTTCACCGGGGTGAGTGATAAAAACCTGATCGCACCGGAGTCATACACGCTGGATCAGTTTTTTCTGGACCGTGATGAGAATGAAGAGATTCAGTTGGACCTGTTCAAGGACTATGCCAGCAATGTAGCCCTTTATCCGACGTTTCAGAAATATTTCAGGGAGAGTCAGGTGCCCTTTTTAGCTGTATGGGGAGATAAAGATCCTTTCTTTTTGCCAGAGGGTGCAGAAGCTTTTAAGCAAGACCTGCCGAAAGCGATTGTCAAATTCTTTGACACAGGTCATTTTGCGCTGGAAACCCATGTCAATGAAATTAGCCAGGACATCCTGCAGTTTTTGGGAACGCTAGATAAGTAATGACATCAAGTGGAAAAAAAGGCGGCCGGTATGTGGCCGCCTATGCAAATGTATAAGAAAGAAACTAAAGGAAAAAATGATCCAGACGATAGGTAAAGCTGAAATGGAAATGCTGAAGATAAATGAAACACATATTATAGCGGCTCCAGTTGCAATTGAGCAAGACCTACACTTCTGGCAGGACATACTGCAAGGGCTAAGCTCCCATCCTAAATACCTACCCTCAAAATATTTTTACGATGCGGCGTGACGCCAACGAACTGACATTATAAAAAATAGCATTACTCGTCATAGAAGAGTAGTGCAGAAATCAACTGACTAAATCCTGAATGAAACAAGAATTTAACCACCACAAGCTAAATGCCCAGTTCCGGCTGATTTATGATGAGGCGAACTTTGACCAGATCTTTTACGGAAAGAACCGAAAAGACAAACTGTTGACTATAGCCTGGAATAAAGGGAAGGATCAAAAAGTGAGTATAGATAATGTGAGCTATCATTTCCCGGAAAATAGTATTCTCTGTCTGATGGCTAGTGAAACTTTTCATTTTGACCATCCGGCCAGCATTGTCGCCTGGCAGTTCGACAGGGAGTTTTACTGTATTGTTGACCATGACAAGGAAGTGAGCTGCGCAGGATTTCTATTCTACGGATCGGCTCAAAAGATGTTTGTGAGCCTCGACGAGCACAACCGCAGGCAGACTGAGCTACTGCTCGAGGTATTCCAGGATGAGTTTGAAACGCCGGATAGCATACAGGGGGAAATGATGCAGGTATTGCTCAAGCGGCTTATCATCATCGTGACCAGACTGGCGAAGGAACAATACATTGCTGAGAAGGAATTAACGGCAGACAAGCTGGACCTGGTCAGAAAATACAATATGATGGTGGAAAGCCACTATAAGACCGAGCATCAGGTCAGGTTTTACGCTGATCAACTTTTTAAATCTCCAAAGACCTTAGCCAATGTTTTTGCCTTATACAGCTACAAAAGCCCGATAATGGTCATCCAGGACCGGATTATGATGGAGGCTAAGCGGTTATTGTTCTATACGGAAAAAACATCAAAGGAAATCGCTTTCGAGCTAGGATTTGAAGATGCCAATCATTTCAGCAAGTTTTTTAAGAAGCATGCCGGACAGCCCCCCACTGAATTCAAGCGCGTCATGCCGGCATAACAGGAAGATCAAAATCTATAAAAAAAAACAAAGCCGGGAAATCTAAACCTGCCTTCGGGCAGTGTAGCCATTTCCCGGCTTCGCTTTTAACCCCACCTTTGGATTATCAAATTAATCATAAACAAATAAGCCTAAAAAAAAATGAAAACAAGCACAACTCAAGTACACGCCCAGACAACACAAAATTCTTTCGCGGTACAATCTCCTCTTACCAGGCTGTCGGCATGGGTAGCAGCACGCAACCTCCCGTTTTTTGTCATCAGTTTAGCAATGATTGTCATGCTGCTGTGGGCAGGATCTTACAAAATGACAGACCCCGGAGCAGAAGGCATCGCACCCCTTGTCGACAATAACCCATTGATCAGCTGGCACTTTAAAGTGTTCGGCCCGTATCTTGGTTCTGATCTGATTGGGATTACTGAGGTCATCGCCGCCCTGCTGTTCATCATAGGCTACTTCAGACCAAAAGCCGGAATTCTGGGCGGGCTGATAGCGACACTGATGTTCTTTGTAACCAGTACCATGGTCATCACTACACCCGGAGCAGTAGTCCCAGTGGAAGGCATCGGATACATGAGCTTTTTAGGTCTCTTCCTTTTTAAGGACATCATTTCAATGGGCGCAGCCTTATACCTGATCAGCTACTTTGGCAAAAAGGCAACCCTGCTGGAGAATGCGAAATAAAGTAAACAGAAACTCGTTATCCTTCACCGAGAAGACAGCCATTCTTCAACGGCGAAAATCACCGCAAAGACATAAAAGCTATCGCAGTACTCGCTCTGGTGCAAAATCATCATTAAGGGCCAAACAAAAAAATGAAAAACTTGGTTGTGAGCCAGAGGCATTATCAATTATATTTATGCGCTGACAGGAGTACCAATTGACTGTCCAGCACCTGCAAGATTGTAAAGGAAAATGATGCAAGAACTGGTACCTGAAGGTGCCGGTTCTTGCATCTTAAAGAATCAAGACATGAAAAATTTCCCAATACCAAGAAATGAAGAGGTCTCAAAGCAAAACCAGCATTACTTCGATTTCTACAATCGTCAATTGGGCACTTTGCCTAACCTTTATGCAATGCTGGCCCATTCAGATATCGGATTAGACAGCTATCTTCAGCTGCACCATCACGTGCAAAGTCTGAGTATAAAGGAAAGAGTCATCGTTGGCTTAGTGGTAAGCGCACTGAATGAGTCCAGTTATTGCCTGGAAACCCAGGTCATGATCGCCAAGCTCAACGGATTCAGTGAAGAGCAGATTAATGAGATCAAAAGTGGATCGGCAAGTTTTAACAAGCGTTACCAGGCACTACTCCAGCTCAGCCATAGCATTGTTGGTACGAAAGGAGATCCCCAGGAGGAGCAATTTACATCCTTTTATGAGGCGGGATATACGCATGAGAATCTGGTGGACATGATCATCTGCATTGGTGATACCCTCATTACTAATTTGCTGACCCGCACCATGAATGTCCCTTCCGATTGCTGGTCACATCACAGCGCATTGCGGTAACTAAAAAAATTGTAAGGATGTCACCTTTGCACCGACTAAGACTAAATAGCATTATATCAAATATATTTCAATTCTTATTAATCTATGCAGACCGATCCAAATGAATCCATAGCGAGAACAAAACATATACTTCATCCACAATCATGGGTGAGCAACCATGCGGATTATCTTTATGCTTATGCAGCTTCCCGTATCAATGATACCGAGCAGGCCAGGGATTTGGTGCAGGATACCTTTGTAGCTGCGCTGGAAGCTGCTGACAAATTTGAAGGCCGAAGCACTGAGCGAACCTGGCTTACAGCAATCCTGAAATTTAAGGTCATTGATTTTTATCGAAAAAGCAGCTCGATAGTCCCCAGGCCCAGTGATCTTGAGGACCATGAGAAAGGTGATCAGGATTTCTTCGATGCCAACGACGGGCACTGGAATGATCAACACAGACCCAGGGAACTGGGTATAGAAGAGCCTGATGCACTCGAAAATAAGGAGTTTAAAAAAATCCTCGAGCAATGCATGAAAAAATTGCCGATGCTTTGGCTTGCGGTATTTACGATGAAACATATGGATGGGGAAGCCACTGAGTTGATCTGTACCGAGCTGAAGATATCGGCAGCAAATTTTTGGGTAATCATACACCGGAGTAAGGTGAACCTGCGGTCCTGCCTTCAAAAGAACTGGTTTAAATCTGAATGACATGAATGAACTAAAGAAAATACAGTACAACTGCAGAAAAGCGACTTATTTGATCGAAAAACAGCTAATCGACCGGATCACTGCCAGGGAAAAACTGGAATTGAGGATCCACCTGGTCACCTGCTCCATCTGCCGAACATTTCAGCGGCAGAGCCTGGTGATTAATCAGATGGTGCGCAGCCTCTTTGATTCCAATAATACCGCCGCACTAAAACTGGATAAGGAATATAAAAAGAAGTTACAAAAACAGATCGATGACCTGCTGGATAAAAACTAACAACAGCGGTGTTCCGGAAGATATTTTTTTAGTCCTCACTTTTTAATGCGCTCGCAGCGGCCATCAACAACGATGCACTTAACCTTTGAGTAATATCAGGATTGATATATTCAAATAATATGGTACCTTTTTTATTAAGAATAAATACTGAAGGCACGGGCAGCAGTTTATCTACATTCCTGCCCCCTGAGGTTTCAGGTAAAAATGAGTCATAATTCTTGGGACTTTTGTAAGCGATGCCGAACTGCTTTGCCAGGTTCAAGTCGGCATCTGATAGCAAGGTATAGGAAAGCTCCTGTTTGCCCATGGTTTTACGAAGGTTTTCCGGGCTATCAGTACTAACGGCTACAATCTGGTAGCCCAGTTTCCCTAGATCCTGCTCGGCCTCCTGCAAGCCTGAAAGTTGCCTGGAGCAGTATGGACACCACCCTCCCCGGTAGAATACCAATATTGTAGGTTTGTCGCCGACTGACTTGTTCAAGTCAAATGTTTCGCCCGAATAACTGGTCATTTTCAATACCGGTATCCTTTCGCCGATTAGCAGGGGACTGATGTCATTTGGATTCAACGGCACGCCATTAACCGTTTTCAAGGTATCGCTAGTCAGACCCAGAGCACTCCATTGTGTCGAAGATGCCTTTGAATTTAAAGTAGACAGGCATAGCAAGGTAATCAAGAGCAGGACGGTCAGACCGCTGCTGATCTTTAGATTGTTGTGAAGATTTTTTTTCATGTGAGTTCTTTTCCTGGTTTAGTCGAACCTGTTTTCAATTCCTTACAAAAAATCTCATAAGGATGCCTTTTGACATAGGGTTTGTCCCAGTAACAGAAAAGATAAAAAATATTGTAAGGGCTGGCGGTTTTTCCCGACCAAGCCAGAAAAGCAAATATGAAAAACTTAAAAATTACGTCCTGGGCGGCGGCGGCTATTATGCCCCTTGCCTTTGTGTCCTGTAAAAAAAAAGACAATAATGGTCCAATAAGTTCCGGTGAAAAAATAACCATTACTATTGAAAATGTATTAAATTCTAAGCCGCTGGTTCAATCTGGCACTTTTCAGGGAAATGGCTCCCCAGGGTTGATTTTCCCAGGACAGTCTTCGACAATTACCTTCTCTGCGGCCAAAGGAGAAACAATCAGCTTTGCGATGATGTATGGTGCATCCAATGATTTATTCTTTGCTCCGGAAAATCCAGGAATTCTGGTATATGATAACGATGGAAAGCCAGTAGAAGGTGATGTTTCTATACAAGTAAAGCTATGGGATAATGGCACACGTGTGAACCAGGCCCCGGGGGCGGCCGTGAACCACCCCGGAACTGCAGAAACCAACAACATTATGGAGGTCAACGGTACCGATGCCCAGGGAAATACCTATCTGTCTGCAGCTAAGCTGGTCAAAGCAAGCTTGAAGTATAATGGCAATTCACAATTCACCCTTACAATAGAGAACACCTCAGGGGGAACTGCTAACGAAACTCCTTTAAGCCCGGGAGTATGGACAGTATCCTACATCGCGGGTGCAAACCTGCTCAGCCCGGCGCCCTTGTATATCAAAGCGAAACTAACTGCCAATGGCCTGACTGCCCTGGCAGAATCTGGAGATAATACTGCGCTAAAAGCC
>CAMLDJ010000031.1 GCA_946478755.1 uncultured Pedobacter sp.
GTGTTGGTGATGGCGGTGTCTTTATTGCTGTTCCCTTATTTGTGGAGGGATTAAAATTTATACGATGAACGAATATCTTTTCTCTTACGGTACACTCCAAAAAGATAAAGTGCAGCTGGAAACTTTTGGTCGGTTATTGAACGGTTTCGCCGATACTTTAAAAGGCTATAAACTTTCGACGGTCAGGATCGTGGATGAAGATGTACTTGCTAAAAGTGAACAGGAAATTCATTTGCTGGCGATGCCATCTGACGTAACAACTGACCGCATTGATGGTGTTATTTTCGAAATTACACATGAAGAACTGCTGGCCGCGGATGGGTATGAGACTGATGCTTATAAAAGGGTCAAATTGCAGTTTGCGTCAGGACAGGAAGCCTGGATTTACGTTGCATCATAATGTACAATCGTTACTATTATAGGCCTGAATTTCTGGATCCATATACAGATATTAGAATAATTAGTTATGGACAACTAAAGTGCTTCTATTTCTTCAATAGAAAGACCTGTGGCTTCAGCAATAATTTCAAGTGCGATTTGCTTACTCTTTAACACAAGAGCAGTTTCAATTGCTTTTTTGTGCTCACCAATTTCAATGCCTTCAGCCTTTCCTTCAGCTTTTCCTTCTTTCTTTGCATAGCTGAGTGCACCATTGTTGTCCCGTTGAATTTTTAAACTTTGCTGATATTCGTTCATCTCCTGTGGTGTTAAATTACCAACTTCTGCAATCTTGAATACCCATTCGTATTCATCCTTTCCTCTCAAAGATAGCGGAATTTCATCTAATGTTTTTAGATTATTTAAGATATACAGCCACTCTTCCAATTCGTTTTCGAGTTGACCTTCTGATTTCTTAAACTTTGGCATCTCAATAAATATATATCCCATCTTTGTATAGAACTCCTCGTTGGTATGGATATCAATGAGACGAACATCATGTATGAAGTGATCCGGATGGCTGTTGTCGAACTTGAAGTCCATGATAGCCAGGAAGTAGATTTCCGGAAGCAGGTAGTCCCAGTCAGCAACAACACCAACTCCCTGTTCCTGGATCAGGTTTGCGATATAGAAGATACTTCTGTCTTTAAAATTATCGACTTTGGCTTTCTGCATTTCAATGATAAAGTGCTCACCTTTATCGCCGGTACAATATAAGTCGAAGATGGTTTTCCGGTAGTCCTTTCCCGGCCCCTTATATTCCGTGTTCTTATATTTTATATCAAGAATTACTTTTCGACCGCGAAATACGCCATTTAAAAATTTGATCAGGAAATCCCGGTTCGGTGCTTTGCCAAAAATGTGCTTAAATCCGAAGTCACTGTAAGGATCAATGAAACGGGTAAGGGCATTTTTATTTGTGGTAATTGAATTTGTAACCGTAGTATTTTCTTGCATCTGAAATGAAATGTATTACCAAACCTAGTTAGATCGCTTAGAAAATGTCTGACATTTTTCTAATTCAGCGGAAATCGCAGATAAATTGCATTTGACTTCTATAAAATTTGGTGAGATCCGATATCTGTATGTAAGGAAGTACAATATTATGCGTGTGAAATACATGGCTTTTTCGCTCGATGTCAAAATATTACAGAATTAGTTTCCAGAACCTCTCATTGATTAAATACAATGCTTGGAGAAAGTGGTATGAAGCTTTCCGCGGGTGAAGAACAAAGGTTGTCCATAGCCAGAACATTATTAAGATGGGAAATTAATCCAATTGTGCACGCAGTGTGTGCGCATAATTCAAAGTGCTTCTATTTCTTCAATAGAAAGACCTGTGGCTTCAGCAATAATTTCAAGTGCGATTTGCTTACTCTTTAACACAAGAGCAGTTTCAATTGCTTTTTTGTGCTCACCAATTTCAATGCCTTCAGCCTTTCCTTCAGCTTTTCCTTCTTTCTTTGCATAGCTGAGTGCACCATTGTTGTCCCGTTGAATTTTTAAACTTTGCTGATATTCGTTCATCTCCTGTGGTGTTAAATTACCAACTTCTGCAATCTTGAATACCCATTCGTATTCATCCTTTCCTCTCAAAGATAGCGGAATTTCATCTAATGTTTTTAGATTATTTAAGATATACAGCCACTCTTCCAATTCGTTTTCGAGTTGACCTTCTGATTTCTTAAACTTTGGCATCTCAATAAATATATATCCCATCTTTGTATAGAACTCCTCGTTGGTATGGATATCAATGAGACGAACATCATGTATGAAGTGATCCGGATGGCTGTTGTCGAACTTGAAGTCCATGATAGCCAGGAAGTAGATTTCCGGAAGCAGGTAGTCCCAGTCAGCAACAACACCAACTCCCTGTTCCTGGATCAGGTTTGCGATATAGAAGATACTTCTGTCTTTAAAATTATCGACTTTGGCTTTCTGCATTTCAATGATAAAGTGCTCACCTTTATCGCCGGTACAATATAAGTCGAAGATGGTTTTCCGGTAGTCCTTTCCCGGCCCCTTATATTCCGTGTTCTTATATTTTATATCAAGAATTACTTTTCGACCGCGAAATACGCCATTTAAAAATTTGATCAGGAAATCCCGGTTCGGTGCTTTGCCAAAAATGTGCTTAAATCCGAAGTCACTGTAAGGATCAATGAAACGGGTAAGGGCATTTTTATTTGTGGTAATTGAATTTGTAACCGTAGTATTTTCTTGCATCTGAAATGAAATGTATTACCAAACCTAGTTAGATCGCTTAGAAAATGTCTGACATTTTTCTAATTCAGCGGAAATCGCAGATAAATTGCATTTGACTTCTATAAAATTTGGTGAGATCCGATATCTGTAAGGATGCAGCGCCAACTAAAAGGAAAGTAACTATGAAACATAACGGTAAATAGGTGCTTGTATGGTAAATAGATAGCATGTTTTTAAGACAACATTGGCTAATACATGTTAAGTGTGCAATTGTAACAACGATGAAAATGAAAAAAATGCCGAACAGAATGACTTAACGCGTATTGCTTCTACGATTAATGAATCTCTCCCCAGCAAAATAGTGTTGTGTTTGGGCAAGCGCAATCTTGTGACATCGCGCAGCAGTTGTTTTGAACATGAATCTGCTACACGGTCCGTAACTCATTATGATCTATTGGTGATTGGTATGGCGCAGGCATCTGACTTACCAATGATTCAGGGAAAGATCAATGATTTGCCAGGATTGCAAAGCAGGGTTAATTTGCTGGGACATATGCTCCATGAGGTTCATAAAGCCTTGGATAATGGAAATCACTTTTTTTGCCGGGCAGTGTTAAACAGCAAAGTCTTGTACGGAGAAGCGTGCGTGGCTCCCTTGCGTGCGCTGGCCACCAATACCAATCATCAGCGAATGAACGACAACACCGCTATGGTGGCATCGTCGGCTGGGCAAAGCTGAGGCTTTTCTTCAACTTTAGCGGAAGTGTGCTATGAAGACTGCTTTGAAATATTGGTTACATTGGTACCGCAGTGCCTGGAGTAGGTTTGCCTTGGGGTGATTTACGTATTTCTGGATTACCGGCCTAAAACGAGGATAAGCGTTTCTATAAAATAATTGCAGATGGTATTTCTGATATCCGCTATCGTGACCATGTGGAGCACAATGCGAGTACATTACATCTGCTTTATCAACGCTGTGAGAACTTTGTAGCTAAAGCAAAGGAGTTGTGTGAATTGAGGTTATAGAGTTTAGTATAACTTGTTAAAAGTCTTATTTAATTCTGCTTTAAAAGAGGCGGAGAAGGTCGCTTTTGCTACATCCATTTTTCTCACGTCAAATATCATGGGCACAATAGCATCACCATCTTCAAATTTCTTGTCTTTATTAGCGTCTGCTACTGTCTGAACCAGGATAACCGTAGCATGTTCAATCGCCCTAAAGCTGCGGACATCCACATGGTCAGGCGTGATTTGTTTAAAGCGCTTTCCTGTCAGGTCTGAAGTAAAAAGGTAATCAGGATCCTTATGATCAAGTTTGCCGTCGCCATTGTAGTCTTCAGCGGTGACATTATAGACCATTATATCTTTCAGTTTCTGAAATGAATTGATGCGTATTACCCTGTCTGAAACTAACAGGTTAACGTTTTCTGTTTTGATATCATAGAAAGCGATGTTCCAATAGGGGCCGTTATCCGATTCCGAGGAATAGCGCTTTAGATCCTCTTTCCCATTTCCGGAAGTGCCTAAAGTCAATGGGTACATGACAAAGCTAGTGCTGTCCAGGGGAACCGCGTCATCAAAAACGGCAATTGCTTTGTTTTTCGTGCCAGGATTTTTGCCATTTTTACCCTGTACTGGAATGCTGTCTTTTTCATTGTAACTGCAGGAGGTGATCAGTGCTGCAGTCGTTCCCAACAGTAATCCGGTTAACCAGTGTTTTCTAATTATTGCCATACAGAATATTGATTTTATTTTAAGACTCCACTCTATGGTTAAGGTTACATCAATATTTCTTTTGTGTGATGATCAGCGTCATTCTCCTGCACGGGTTTGTTGCCCGTATCAATCGGTATTGAATTCCCAGAAAGGATTAACTCACTCATCTAAAGTTTTTGTACCTTTACAGTACCGGGAAATCACATGGCTGTATATAGTTCATATTCTGATGCCAGTCTCGCTTCCTTACTAAAAGAAAGCGACAGAAAGGCCCTTAACGAGATTTACGCTCGTTACCAGGGTGTATTATATAGCCATGCCTACCGACGCTTGTCTGACAGGGAAGAGGTACGTGACATCATCCAGGAACTGTTTGTATACCTCTGGACAAACCGTGAGCAGCTCGAGTTTAAAACAAGTTTATCGGCTTATCTATATGCCGCTGTGCGCAACCGGGTATTAAACCGATACCGCAATCAAAAAGTGCGGGATAACTTTGCTGCTTCATTGCAGGAATTTATAGATGCCGGTGAAAATCTGATAGAAGACCATTTGCAGGAAAAGGAGCTGAGGGAATTAATTGAGAAAGAGGTTTCCGCGCTCCCCGAACAAATGAAGCTGGTTTTTGAGATGAGCCGGAAGCTGGAAATGAGCCATAATGAGATTGCAGGCAAGCTTGGTATATCGCCACATACCGTACGCAACCAGGTGCATAATGCACTCAAAATCCTGCGCGTTAAGATTGGAAATAACAATTTGTTAACCTTATTTTAATTTTTTTCATTTTCATCTAGTCTTTAGGCAGTTCAGCCGTGTCTTAGTGTTATAAGGCGTTTTTTGCCCCAAACAAATATGAGAACTGAAAAAGCTGAACAATTAATAGACAAGTACAATAGCGGAGAGGCTACACTGGCGGAATCGCAATTGGTGGAAAGCTGGTACCTGAAAATGAAGGAAGGTGAAACGCTAAGCCCTGATGAGCTGCATCAGGAATACGAGCTGGGTTTTAGGCAACTGGACCTGTATTTCATCCGCCGCAGAACAACTTTCCGGCTCCGCATTGCTGCGGCCGCTGCAGTAATCATTATGGCATCAGCCGTTTTATACTCGTACAACTATCAGAACCGGGGCATAAAAGAAAGAATTACAGCAGCACAGGACATTCCGCCAGGTAAAAATACCGCCATACTTACCCTGGCAAACGGCGAGACACTGAAACTTAGTGAGGCACAGCATGAGCTGTCTATTGGCCGGAATGCCTTAACTTACAAGGATGGCACGGTTGCTAAACAAACAGCTTCCGGCGCAGTAGCGGTCCTGACTGCACAAACACCACGTGGGGGAACTTATAATTTTACGCTGTCGGACGGGACAATAGTTATGCTGAATGCAGATAGCTATCTTAAATTTCCACAATCGTTTAGCGGTAAAAACCGTATGGTTGAATTAAAGGGCGAAGCATATTTCGAAGTTGCAAAGAATAAAGCAATGCCCTTTATTGTGAAGACTGAAAAGCAAAGTATCGAAGTTTTAGGGACGCATTTCAATATAAATAATTATTCGGAAGCTGCCGGCAGTACCACCTTGCTTGAAGGAAGTGTAAAGGTAACAGCAGGCCAGTCTGAAAAGATCCTGGTTCCGGGACAGCAGGCCAGTCTGATAAATGAGCAGCTGGTGGTTAAGAAAGCAGATCTGGAAGCCGTTGTTTCCTGGAAGGACGGCTATTTCCGATTCAATGACGAGAATATACAGGAGATCATGCAAAAGATAGCGCGCTGGTATGACGTAGATGTTACTTATGAAGGTGATATCCCTAAAGAAGGCTTTACCGGTGCGATTTCAACGTTCTCCAACATCAGCGATGTTTTGGATATGCTGGAAAGAACCAAAATTGTTCACTTTAAACTGGAAGGAAGGAGGGTGATCGTCTTGAATTAAACTTTACTGATCCATCCAAAAAAAGTTACCCCGGCCTAGGAACCAGGGTAACCGAAAATTGGCCATGTCAATGTATTTATTATTAACCTGTGTCAAGCCCCACCCATCGCTAAATGAAAAGGCCTGGCACGCTAGAACCAACTAAAACAAATGTACAATTTTTACACTAAAAGATTGGTGCCGCCTTCTGGCTGCCTATCTAAAATTTTGTTGATCATGAGACTGACCACCTTGCTCCTCATCGCCACAATTATGCAAGTTAGCGCTATCTCATACGGACAAAGGATAAATCTGTCTGAAAAGAATGCCCCGATAAAGACGGTATTGGATAAGATCCGTAAACAAAGCGGGGTGAATTTTCTGTTTCCTTCTGCTAACCTGAAAAGCGCCAAGCCTGTTACCATTGAGGTAAAGAATGGCATTCTGAAGGAAGTGCTGGAAGAGATTTTTGAAGATCAGCCCTTTGAGTACTCTGTCGATAAAAACTCTGTGGTGGTTTCCCGCAAAAAGCCTTCCTTTCTGGACAGGCTTAAAGATGTGTTTACTGCTGTTGATATTCGTGGCCGTGTGCTGGATGAAGAGGGAAAGCCAATGCCGGGAGTAAGCGTTAGAGAAAAAGGGAATGGTAAAAATGCAGTCGTTACGAATCAGCAAGGATTTTTTAGTATCAACGTGCCTGAAAACGCTACGTTGGTTTTCTCGTATGTGGGTTTTACTACAAAAGAACTTGCTGCTAGGCAAAATATGGTACTGAGCTTGCAGTTGAGCCAGAACCGGCTGGAAGAAACCGTTGTGGTGGGATATGGTGTCACTAAAAGGAAAGATCTGACCGGTTCAGTTTCTTCTGTTAAGACCTCCGAGATTAAGGATGTGCCTTTCATGAGTGTAGACGATGCACTGTCGGGTAAAGCATCAGGGGTCCAGGTGATCAAGGCCGATGGTTCGCCAGGTGGTGCTGTCCGGATTCGAATCCGCGGCGGTGCATCATTACTGGGTACCAATGATCCGCTCTATGTTATCGATGGCATCCCTACTGTAGTATCCAATAATTTTATCAATGCCCAATCCGACATTGTAAACCCAATAGAGGCGGCTAACTATGGAGAAGAATTTAACAACAGTGTCGCGGGTTCATTTGGCAGAGGCCTGAATAACCTGGCGGGCCTGAATATCTCAGATATTGAGAGCATAGACATTCTAAAGGATGCATCTGCAACGGCAATTTATGGCTCGAAGGCCGCTAATGGCGTGGTCATTATCACGACAAAAAAAGGTAAAAAAAATACCAGGCCCCAGTTGAACGTCAATTACTATGCGGGAATTAATAAGCCGATCAAAGAACAGGTAATGAATGCCGAACAATATAAATCGACTTTGAAAGAAGCGGCCACCAATTATATCAATGAGCGTACAAGGCTGAATATGAGCCTTACCACCTCAGCTGCGCTTCAGGCCCTGAGCATTATGAATGACGCCTCCTTTTTCGGGAATTACGATACGGATTGGCTGGACCTGATCTTGAGGACAGGCTTCTCTCAGAATGCCGATATTGCCGTAAACGGAGGCGGCGCAGCGTCCCGTTACTATACTTCTTTGAACTATACCAAACAGAACGGGACGATAATCGGTACAGACTTCAACAGGATTTCCGGTAAAATCAACCTTGATAATGAGATCAGTAGCAAATTCAGAGTGATTACCAACCTGAATTACGGATTTACACAAACCAACGTAACCGACGGGGCTTACGGGCAGGCACTCACGGCGCCACCAACTTTTGCCCCTTTTAACGAAGACGGGAGCTATGGAAAGCTTGGTGCATTAAACTCAGATTACAGAGGTTATCAGAACCCGCTGGCACTGACCACCGTGACCAATCACGCGAAGGACTATACGCTAATGGGTTCCTTGTCTGCCGAATATGACATTTTAAAGGATCTGAAATTTAAAAGTACCATATCAGTAAACCATAGCGCTTATAACCAGTTAAATTATACCCCGAGTTATGTGGAGATTGGTGGATTTTATGGCCGGGAAAATTCTCAGGGTGGTCTGGGATCACAGTCGAATTCCAGTTCTTTGAGTACTTTCATAGAGAACACACTTACCTGGAACAAGGAATTCACTGAAGATCACCGCCTGAATGTTTTGGCAGGAACTTCCTGGGAGCAGAATAAAATGGACTTTTTTTCGGCTACTGGTCGGGGTTTTCCGGACGACAGTTACCTGAACAATCTGAGCTCTGCCGGAACTGCGGTTTCCGTAAGAGGGGCTAATCCCGCCAGTCAGAATTCCCTGCTCTCTTTTTACCTGCGTGCCAATTATGTATTCAGAGATAAATACCTGTTAACCTTCACAGGAAGATCTGATGCGTCTTCCAAGTTCTCTCCCGACAATCAGGTCGGCTATTTCCCATCTGGTGCCATTGGCTGGAGAATTGCGCAGGAAAACTTTTTGAAAGATGTCAGCTGGATCGATGAGATCAAGATCAGGGCCAGCGCCGGCCGCACAGGAACACAGAATATCGGCGATCATTTGTGGCGCACTTTGTATTCTCCAGATTCCTATGCCGGATCAAATGCATTGATCCCGACGCAGCTCGGCAATCAGAACATCAAATGGGAATCTACTACACAACAGGATCTGGGCCTGGACTTCAGCTTCTTTAAAGGCAGGTTCGGAGGAACATTTGGTTACTATAACAAAGTTACTGACGGTGCTTTGCTGAACCTGACCCCTGCGCCCAGTTCTGCTTATACCAGTGTGATCTATAACATTGCGAAGATCAGGAACAGGGGATTGGAACTGGATCTTCATGCTGATTTCATCAGAACTGAAAAATTCAGCTGGAATGGTTCGGTCAACATTTCAAGAAACATCTCTAAAGTGCTGAACATCGATGGAGGGCCATTTTCTAATCCGAACGACCGCAATGCCCTAAACCTGGGTACCAGCATTGTTCAGGAAGGCGAACCTTTAGGCTTACTTTATGGCCGCGTTTCTGCAGGGATTTTAAAAACGCAGGAACAGGTTGAAGCGTATAAACAATCGTTTCCCTATTACATCTATTTCCAGCCACTGGTGAATGTAGGGGACCTTTCCTATGTGATCGATGAAACCGGATTGTGGAAACAGGATATTATCGGCAGGGCCGCACCTAAATTCTTTGGCGGGTATACCAATATTTTCTCGTACGACCGGTTGAGTCTCACCGCTCTATTTACCTTCTCTTATGGAGGACAGCTGATGTATCAGAAAGATGTAGCGGATATGAACGTAACCAGTCTGCCAAACAGGGGTGTCAGGGTGTTGGACCATTACAGCGCAGACAATCCCGATTCGCGAAGACCACGTTATATGTTCGCCGAAACCTCATTTCTAACCAATGATAATGTGTATAGTTCTTCCTATCTGAAACTGAAGTCGCTTTCACTTTCCTATGCGTTGCCTGCTAAACTGGCGCAAAAACTAAAAATCACCAGTCTGAGCATATATGGAACAGGAACGAACATATTTACCATTACCAAATATCCGGGCCCAGATCCGGAAGTAAGTGATGATCCGGGCAGTGTAATTGGAGGCGGAAGGGACGCCAGTACTTATCCGACAGTCAAATCTTACACGTTTGGTATCCGTTTAGGCTTTTAACCATAAGAACTCAGATCATGAAGAAGACAATTTTATATATACTGCTCGTTGGTGCTGCAGTAATTTATTCATCCTGTAAAAAGGAGCTAAACGCACTTCCTACACAAGCTAAAGTGGAGGGAAATACTATAATAGATCAGAAAACTGCAGAAGTAGCACTGAACGGGGTATACCTGCGGTTTGCAGAAGGAGCTGACGACAGGGGTACACCCAGTGTAAAGTGGGCCAATAACCACGAAATTAGTGCCACCTGGCTGGCGGGATATCTGACCTATCCTTATGGAGGTGGACCATTTGATGAAAATACACTTGTTACTGCAGAGGACTACAGTGTGGCCGTAATGTGGTCTACCAGTTATGAACTGATCAATGCGGCAAACGGGGTTATTGACCAAATTGCTGCCGTAGATAATGGAAAATTCACTGGTGCGAGAAAAGCGGAGATCATCGCAGAGGCGAAGCTGCTCCGGGCTTACGGACATCATAACCTGCTGAGGTATTTTACGCAGTTCTATGATGTGAACAGCCCATATGGCCTCCTGATCCGTAAGCAATTTGTAACCACCAATAACATTGCCGCGGCAAGAAGTTCGGTAAAAGACAGCTATGATTTTATTCTCGCCGATCTGGATGATGCCATTGCTAACGCACCTTCCTCGAGTGTGAATTATTACAGCAATAAATGGGTAGCAAAGGCTTTTAAAGCCAGGGTACTCATGCTTCGCGGTAGCGCCGGAGATTATGGTCAGGTACTTTCCCTGACACAGGATATCATACAAAATTCCCCTTATCAGCTCGAAGCTAATGTGAAGGATATTTTCAGTACCAAAGGGCTGGACAGTAAAGAGGTGATGTTCGGAATTATTCCCAAAGTCAATCAGGTTACCAAGAACGACGTGTATTTTTACAATGGTCAGGCCGGATATCTGGCTACTGATGCGCTGAAAAGCCTGATTGCAAATGATCCGAGAGCGGGCTGGCTCATTGGCGATGTCGGCGGAAGCATCGGCATTACCAAATATGCAGGAACTAAAGTAGAGGTGTCCTATGCGCTCAGGCTAACAGAAGTATACTTGTTGCGGGCTGAGGCAATAGTGCGTTCGGGAGGGGACATCAATACCGCAAGGACATTGCTCAGAACCGTCATGGAACATGCCGGCGTGACCGATTTTACCGCAATTAATGCAGCAACAACTGCCGAAACGATGCTGAGGCAGATCTACAATGAAACGGCAAAAAACCTTTCTTTTGAGGATGGACAGGAATGGTCTGCACTGCTCCGGCTGCCGCTGGCTACAGTGTTGGAAATAAAACCTGCCATTACCGATAAAGATCATTATATCCTCCCGATCCCTAAGGCAGAGTTCGATAAAAATCCTACGATCGGTGACCAGAATCCGAAGTATAGTAAAAACTAAGCTAAAAGAACAATTATGAAAAATTACATCTTAGCGTTATTCGTCATTTGCGGTATGCATACCGCATTTGCACAAGAGAAATCATTTACCCTAAAGGGTAAAATCAGCGGTCAGAATGAGGGTGTCCTCAAAATGGTCTATCCAGACGCCGGGGGCGAGTATATAAAGGATAGCACCACAATAAAAAATGGGGCCTTTGTATTTAAGGGGATGCTTGCTGAGCCGGCAATGGCTTATTTAACTGGCGCGGTTAAAAGCAGGGATATAGATGATCCGAATGCAGCCAGCTTCTTTCTGGAGCCGGGTCAACTGACACTTGATGTACAGGCAGGAGATTTCAAAAATCTAAAGCTAAAAGGTTCAAAAACTCAGGATGAATATGTTTCCCTGAACCTGCTTAAGGCTCCAATTATAGAGGAAATGAAACCGCTTTCTGAAGCATATGATGCAGCAAATGAACGTTATATGCAGGCCCGGAAGGATAAGAAGCCGGAAGCCGAAACCGAGGCCTTAAAGGAAAAAGCTGCTGACATCCGGGATCAGTTCGAGCCCTTTCGCGAACGTCAGGATAAAATCGATATGGAATTCATTAACACTCATCCTGATTCTTATCTCGCCGCTTACCTTTTACGCTGGAAGGTATCTTCGCTGCCTTTGGCCGAATCAAAGGCTTTATATGGCAAATTGTCGGAACAGATCAGGCAAAGCAGCTATGGAAAAGGTGTCCTGGCCGAAATTAAGGGACTGGAAGGAGGCTCTCCTGGTAGCGTTGCTTCCGTGTTTAACGCCAAAGATATCAATGGCGTTCCTTTAAGTCTGGCCGATTTCAAAGGTAAAAAGTACGTGCTGGTCGATTTTTGGGCGAGTTGGTGTGTGCCTTGCCGCAAAGGCAATCCGCACCTTTTGTCGCTGTATAGCAAATACAAAGATAAAGGCTTTGAGGTGATCGGTGTATCTGATGATGATAGTGCTCCGGAGGCTTGGAGAAAAGCCGTTGCAAAGGATAAGATCGGTGTTTGGAAGCATGTATTGCGCGGATTAAAGCGTACGGCGACCGGATTTGACAAATCAGAGGACATCAGCGAACCCTACGGGATTCATTCGCTTCCTACTAAGATTTTGATCGATAAGGAAGGAATGATCATAGGCCGTTACGGAGGCGGCGGGGAAGGTGACGAGGCGATGGATAAAAAACTGGCAGAAATCTTTAACTAAAGACAGATGAACAATAACATTAAAATTAATCTTCTTGCGGGACTTACGCTCCTTATTGCCGCAAGCTGTACCCAAAATAAGCCGGCAGATGAATTTGTCATCACTGGTAACATCAAAGGCATAAATGATGGTGTCGTTAAATTGATCCGTTATGTTGACAGCAACAGGACATCGAAAGTGATAGATAGTGTGCTTGTAAAGAACGGAACTTTTGAGCTTAAAGGTGCGGCTGTCCAACCAGAGATCATGACTTTGTTGATTTCCCCGGGAAACTGGGGGATGAAAGTGTTTGTAGAAAACAGCAGGATTACTGTTGATGGGGATACGACGGGTGCCGAGCATTATGATTATACCGCTTACGGTATGGATAAGGGTGCGAATCTGACGAAATTCAAGGTGACAGGATCCAGGGTAAACGATGAATATCAGCAATATGAGAGCAATCCTGAACAGCTTAAGTTTAAGGCAGCGTATGCGGAATTAGACAAAACAAAAGGGGTGGATCATGAAATATTGCGTGCGAAAGCAGATTCGATCAGCAAATTGTACAAAGCCTGGCAATGGAATTACATTAACGATTTTGTAGCCAAAAATCCTGCTTCAGTAGCAGGAGCATATATGTTCAGCAATTATTATCAGTTTGAATCGTCTATGCCAATTGCCGACGTAGAAATGATGTTAGGTAAATTTCAATCACCTGCCAAAGCTTCGGTTTACTATGCTGGCCTGACCAGGGATATTGATAGGAGGAAGCGTGTAATGCCGGGCAGACAGGCGCCTGACTTTACTTTACTGAAAAGGGATAGTACGGCTTTTTCACTTTCTTCCCTGAAGGATAAATATGTGATGATTGATTTTTGGGCCAGCTGGTGTAAACCTTGCAGGGAAGCCATTCCGCATTGGAAGCAGGTCTATCAGAAATATAAAGGTAAGGGTTTTGAAATTTTGAGTGTTTCAAACGATAGCAAATGGAAAGACTGGTTTAAAGCCATGGACCAGGAACAAATGCCATGGATTCAGGTTTGCGATGAATTTCCGATCAAAAATATGACGGCCAAGGTCGCAACGCTATACCAAATTCCATCACTGCCTTGCTATGTCCTGCTGGATAAGAGTGGGAAAATCCTGGTACATACCATAAACGAAAAAGAGATAGACGATAAGCTTGCAGAGGTATTGCATTAGTAAACTAAACTTAATTTTTTTCAAAAAAACTGTAAAAATCATGACTATGAAAGTATTAAAATCATTAGCAGCCGCCGGCATGCTGTGTATGGCCTGTTCCGCTTTTGGCCAGCAGGCAAAAGTAACGGGCGATATTAGAGGCCTGGGCGATGTAGACGTTAACGTCTATTATTTTGAGGGAGCCGAATCGAAAACGGATACCATCAAAACAACAAACGGAAAGTTTAGCTGGATAGCTAAATTTTCTGAGCCACAAAAAGTAACAATGATGTTTCCCAAACAGGCCGCATGGCTGTATCTTGAACCGGGGAACATCGCTATAAAAGGTACGGCCGATTCTCTGCATGCCCTGAAAGTAACAGGGTCAAAAACACAGGACGAGGCTGATGCCTTTGAAGCTTCTATAAAATCCGTGGATGATCAGCTGATGCCTTTATACCATAAGTATGGAAAGGGTAGTAAAGAAGAGCAGCTTGCCCTTGAAGAGCAGATAGCTGATATCAGAGGTCAGATCCGTCAACTGCAGAATCAATATATTGCCTCGCACCCGGAGAGTGTGGTGAGCCTGACTATGGTTACAGACAGGGCAGGTATGGGTAACTATAAAGATATCGTGTCTGTCTACAATCTTTTGGGTCCAAAAGCTAAAGCCAGCGCAAGTGGTAAGCGACTGGCAGAACGTCTGGCTGTACTGAAACGCAGTGCTATAGGGGAACCGATGTTAAACTTTACGCAAAATGACGTAAACGGAAAACCGGTGTCTTTCTCAGATTTCAAGGGTAAATATGTACTGGTTGATTTCTGGGCGAGCTGGTGCGGACCATGTCGTGCAGAAAACCCGAACGTATTGAAGGCTTATAACACATATAAAGACAAAAACTTTACCGTTGTGGGTATCTCCCTGGATGACAAAGGGGATAACTGGAAAAAGGCAATCAAAGATGACGGCATGCCATGGACACAATTGTCGGACTTGAAAGGCTGGAAAAATGAGGTTTCTACTTATTACGGAATCATGGGGATCCCAAGTACATTGCTGATAGATCCTCAGGGCAAGATTATTGCCAAAGACCTGAGAGGAGAGATCCTGAATAAGAAATTAGAAGAGCTTTTTAACAACTAAAAATGTAAATAATAACCAAAATAACCTATGAAAAAGCTAATGATCGTTCTGTTCCTGCTAGGCTCGGCAGGGGCCTTGAAAGCACAGATTTTAAAACCCGTTAAATGGAGTTACGCCGCCAAAAAAGTGAGTGCTACTGAAGCCATCGTCTATTTTAAGGCGATCATTGACGAAGGTTGGCACATGTATTCACAGCATATTGCCGATGGAGGCCCCACTAAAACGGTATTCACTTTTGCTCCATCGAGTCAATACACCCTGGTAGGAAAAACACAGGAGTCGAAACCTATCGTGAAATTTGAAAAGATGTTTGATATGAAAGTGGGTTACTTTGAAAAACAAGCCGTTTTTCAACAGAAGGTAAAACTGAAATCCAAAACTCAAACTATGATAAAAGGATCGATAAACTTTGGTGCATGTGATGATACTACCTGTATCCCACCTGAAGATGTGAATTTTAGTGTAGTCATTAAATCATAACAGGTCGGGTAAATTATAAAATGATAAAAGCAGGCAATTGTTGTAAAACGTTGCCTGCTTTTTTATTAATGTAAAACGGAAATTCTTTTTCTGTTAATTCAACCGCTTTGCCAACTCCTCTTCCAGCTCTTTCGGGCTTAATCTTCTTCCCAAAATCGTACCATCAGGAGAAATTAAAAAGCTGTCAGGAATAGGCTGCACGCCATAAAGTGCTGCCACCGGAGCCTGGCCATTTGACAGATCGCATAGCTGGGTCCAGGTCACGCCATCCTGCCTGATGGCATCTTTCCATTTACGTTCATCCTTTTTTACATCGACAGAATATTGGACTATCGTGAAGCCTTTGTCCTTAAATTTACCATATACCTCTTTTAGATGAGGATTTAAAGCCCTGCAGGGAACACACCAGTTGGCCCAGAATTCAAGCAAGACGTATTTCCCTTTAAAGTCACTTAGCTTAACCTTTACGCCACTCATATCTGTTGAGGTAAAATCTGGTGCTTTCTTCCCAACTGCCACCATTTTAGTTGCCTGAAGCTTGGAATAGATATTTTTACCCTCGGGGGACCCTTTCCATTCCGAAGAAAAACTATTAAAGATGCGTTCCGCTGTTTCTGTAGGTAAATCATCCTGGAGCACATATAAATAGCCATGACTGATCTCAGAGGCAGGATGGGTCTCCATAAAACGAACTTTATATGCGTTTATCGAATCTGTTTTGCTTTCAGCAACTTTCGTCAACCTCACAGCCTCAGCATCATTTTGTCCCAAGCTTCTCCTCTTCTGAAAGAGCGCAGATCTGCGGTCATAAATAGGCGCCAGATAGCGTTGCGTTTCGGTTAGCTCATTATTTGTTTTTGTTCCTGTCACAGACAAATAACTCAGAGAGTCAATATTTCCACGAACCTGAATTTTTCCAGGCTCCAGAAAAAGACTGGCACTTTTACGAGAGCGAAGGTGGCCTATATACAACTCTGCCCTGCGTTGCTCTTTAATGTTACCCACAAATTTGAATTGATCACCAACACTTTTAGTGAGAAGGGTATCATACTTTCTGCTATTATCCGATGGAGAAACCATGATGTAAACCGGCTCGCTGTTCAAGCCTTTTATTGAACCATTGATCTCATAAGAGGTTTTTTTTGATACCTGGCCAACAGATCCAAAAGACAGCAGCAGCAGGCAACTCAAAACACGACAAAAATTTTTCATATGTATATTACTTTGTTAAAATTTAAAAGGATGCCTAAGTTTTCACAATCGCTGTGTTAGGTCATATGTTATTTTAAGGTATTATTTTTTATGCGCTGTGCTCAAGAAGCAAACGGATCATGAGCTCCAGATCATCCTCATTGTCCCCATCTGTTCTGAAATTAGAAAAGATCAGTCGTCCTTCCTTGTCGATCAGGAAGTTCATCGGTGCTGCATTGCGGTTATCCAGGTTTCCTTTTGCCCTTCCTTCTACTTCTTCCAGCGGTGTAAAGCTATACCCGCTGCTTTTTATAAATGGTACCACATAGTCATTTTGCTTGGAAACGATATTGATGCCCAGATATTCAAGATCCTGACCTTTGAACTTTTTGACAACGTGTTCAAAGTGTGGAAACTCTCCTCGGCATGGGCCGCAGCCTGGAAACCAATAAGTTAACAGTATCACCTTCCCCTTGTAATCTGCAAGCGAGGCTGTTCCAGGCGTCAGGTAACGCTTTAAACCGTTAAATGTAGTAGCGGCTGTTGAAACTGCGTCCAAACGGTTCCAGATATCGGTAGTTGTCCTGCTTTCGTCTTTACCAAGTTTGGCACCATAAGCAGTTATGGTGGTCTTTAACGCAACTTCAGGTGTTTTCGCAAATGTGACAATTAAACTGTCGTAAGCGGCTTTGGTGTTACCGGCTAGGTCATCGGCCTTAGCTTTTAACAGGGCTAAATCTGTTTTAAACTGCGAGTACTTGGATAGCTTTAACTGTTTCAATACCGTCAATGCTTCGGCACCTTTCTTCTGGTTCAGTAGTGTCCGGGCCTGAACTACTGTTTGGGCCTGCAATACAAGATCAGGCCATTGCTTTTTCTCTTCCTTCTCTTTTTTTACCATTTCCTGTGCCAATATCAGGGCGTTTTGAGGATCTTCAGAAAGGAGGATATTAAAATAGGAAGACATGCCGCTGCCAGACCAGTTGAACTTTTCAGGTGCATAACTATCGTGTAGCAGTTCAAAGTATTTCATTTTCTCGGCTGTTTTTTTAGAACGGGCTGCCAGCCAGTACAAAGCCTGTGCCCCACGTTCATGCGCAGGAAAGCGTTTGGCCACATCCAGGCTCATTTCTTTCCATTTTGCTTCATCGGTATCGTTGAATGACGATGCATAATAAAATGCGTAATTTGGGTTGGAAGGGTCTGATGCTGCTGCTTTAGCCAGGTAATTGCCTGAAACTTTAAAGTCGCCCCAGCGCTCTCCGTCAATCCACAATCCTCCCCAGGCTTCTGTAAACTTAGGATCAATCGCTACCGCCTTTAACAAATAGGGTTTGGCCTTAGGACTTTCCTCATCCAGATACGCCTTCGCAATTGAATAGGGCACCATCGCCGATGTTGGATATTTCTGCAACCAGGCCTTATATTGCTTTTCCAGTTCCGGGTTTTCTGTACCCATTGCTTTAATGTATTTTTGATGTACCGTCGGGCTGTCGATGCTTGCTTCTACAGCTGCTTTTAATTTAGCCAGCTGCCCTTTATCGGTAATGATTTCACTTTTGTTATTTCTTTGGGCAAAGCCATCAGATGTGCTGTTAAGAAAAATAACTGCTATCAGCATCCCTCCTAAAATAATTCTTTTCAAATTCATCATCATTTATTTTAATGGTAAACAAGTGCTTACAGATTAAATACTATAAGCACTTAAAGATTTGATTAATAAGTGTTTTGTTGTATTGCTCCGTTACTTGAAATGATTTCAGTCTTAGGGATCGGGCTGGCAAACTTCCTGGAGTTTTTTGGTAAAGTATAGGTTTTAACCGGCTCATTGAATAAGACATTGGTCCCCGTATACGGATAGAACGTCCTGGTCAGCAATACATCATCATTCGGGTCATCATTGTTATTGTACCTTCTGATGTCAAACCAGCGTTGCACGAAAGGCATCTCTCTTCGTCTTTCCTCTAGTACTTTCTTAATGGCATCATCTTTATTTGAGGTGCTTAAGTTTACCCAGGCACCAGGTTTCATTCGTTTCGCTCTTAATATATTCAATGTAGTCATCGCTCCCGATGGATCATTAGAACGCGCTTGCGCTTCTGCTTTAGTAAGCAGAACTTCTGCAACAGTAGGGCCAGAAGGAATCCATTGTTTAAAGAAAAAGATGTATCCTGGATAGTCATAAGATGGTTTAACCATCCCACGATCGTAAGAGTAATTCTCAACGATGTGATACTGATATCTCAGATCATTGGATTTATCATAAAGACTGAGCAACTCCTGACTTGGAATGTACCACCAGCTGCCATTGCTTAGCATGCGAAAGTACAGGAATTCTTTCCAACCAATCATGTCTGTCTGATCGCTTTGGTTATCGTGTGTATAAGGATACTTGATGGTCACTGTTTGCGCTTGGGGCGTTCCTGAGTTGATACTAACGCTGCCATCCCTTCCATAATGCATTTCCGTATTATAATCTACCAGCACATTGTAGTCACTCAGTGCAGCATTCGCATGCTCAATAGCTTTTGCATAATTGTTCCTGTTTAAATAATAACGGGCAGCAAAACCATTAACGCCCGCTTTGCTGGCCCGCCAATGACGAGGCCTGCCTGATTGGATTAAGGAAACCGGAGTTTTGAGTGCCTCGGCAAGATCAGCTTCGATCTGTTGATAAACTTTTTCAAGGGACTGTCGTTCGATGGGTTCTTCAAAGCTTGTACTGGTTTTTATTGGAAGTCCCAATTCATTTTTGTTCGCTTCTGTATAAGGCAGACAATAGGTATTGGCCAGTACCCAATAACTGTAGGAACGGATAAAATGTGCATCCGCCTTGATAATGGCCTTTTCTTGATCTGTTCCGCTTACACTGGAAAGATTATTCAATGCCAGATTAGCCGTAAAGATTTTTTTAAACTCTGTGCTCCAAAAACTATCCCTGATATCGTCCACAAGGTATTGAGTATCCCAGGTAGCAACCTGAATGCTTGCCAGCACGCTAAATACGTTTCTGCCACCATTATAAAGGTCTGCTGTAAGTTCGTTATCATCTGTGCCATTAGCCTGCACCCGATTTTCTTCCTGATAAAAAGTCGATTGATTATCCAATAGGGCGTTTAGTTGGGCAGTAGTCTTAACCACTAAAGAGGATGTTTTAGATGGCGCTTCTTCCAGAAATTTTTTACAGGAAAACAGTAAAGCGGAAAGCACAACTAAACCTATCGCGTTAGAGAGATTTCTATATATCTTTTTCATAATCATTCCTTTAAAATTCACATTTAATACCCAGAGAAATTCGAGGCTGTGGTTTCAATGTTCCCAGCGGATACTCCGGATCTTCGCCTGCATTGTTGGCTACTACGGTGAAGAGGTCGTTCCCCTGGGCAAATACTTGCACCCGTCTCATTCCAACTTTTGAACCGAGGTTTATGGGCAGGTTATAACTCAGGTTAATTTCCTGCATTCGGATGTGCGAAGCATCTTCGATCAAATAGCTCAAACTTTCATAGAACCGATCCCAGAAATAGTACCGCGGTTCTATCAGGTTTAGTGGAAGTGGTACAATCTTCATTGGATCGCCATTATTAACTTCCGTTATTTTTTTATTTGGCAATACCCTTGAACCGAACTGTGGCGGATAATTAAAACCTTTTCTCTGAAACTTGTGGCCGAACTTGCCGGTTACAATGAATGATATATTGAAGTCATAAACCTTAAAGGAGTTCATAAAACCAAGTGTATAAGGCGCTACTTCAGTCCCCATATTCAAAAGATAATCCCTTCCATCTCCTGGTGTAAAGGCCGAAAAGTCATACGTTGTACCGTTTAGGCCATATACTGTAGGCTGGTTGTTTTTAATCCCTGCGTATTGGAACCTCCAGATTGTATTGGCATCTTCTCCTTCAACATAGGCTCCAGAACCGCCACCTGTGAGTGTGGTAGCAGCATAATTGGCCACAAACAGATTGGTAATCTTATTCTTGTTGAAGGCGAAATTCAGGTTTCCGCGCCAGGTAATGTCATTTCCTTTTATTTTTTGAATAGTGCCCAGCTCCAGTTCGATCCCCCGGTTGGTCATCGATGCATTATTCAAATTCTGTCGGGTGGTTCCGTTGACGGCGGGGATGGACAAGGTAGCGATCAGGTCTCTGCCGGATTTATTATAAACATCAACCTTACCATAGAGCTGTCCTTTAAACAAGCTATAATCCAATCCTATATTCCAGGTGCCGGTTTTTTCCCAGCGCAATGTAGGGTTTCCAAAACTGGATACTGTGGCAGTAACATCATTCGTGTATAGGTTTGGAGTGGCGCCCAATGCGATCAATGGACGGAAAGATGTTGATTTATCGACATTGCCATTAAAGCCATAGGTCGCTCTTAAAGACAAACGATCCACCCAGCTGATGTTTTGAATAAATTGCTCTTTGCTCAGCTGCCAGCTGGCACCAAGCGACCAAAATGGAGCATACCGATAAGAAGGATCGTCCGTGATCAGGTTGGAAGCATCCGTGCGTATACTACCAGATAAGGTATATTTATTTTTGTAAGTATAGGCAGCATTGCCAAACAGGGAGAAATACCTGTCGGTTACGTAAGAAAATTTGTTGGAATAAGGAAACGATATATTCCGGCCCAGCCAATTGCGGACTGGGAAAGCAGGACCACCCGGGCCATTCGGAAAAGTTCCAACACTCAGAGTCTGCTCATTGTAGCCATAGGTAATCGGGTTATCAAATGTCTCGGAAACTATGCTGTTAATTTCCGATCCACCTATAAAATTGAGCTCATGGTCCTGGCCAAACTGCCTGTCAAAATTGATCTGGTTCCTGAACACATAGGCTTCTATCCTCGTCCTGTTCTGTTCCAGCGTACCACCTTTGGGCAAATTTAAGGTAACTCGGTTAGTAGCCATATCCCAATAAGAAGCTGTATTTACTGCACTTCTTACAGCAAAAGTCTTGTCATTATTGAAGTTCCTGTTGGAAGTATTGAACAATTCATACTGTACTTTGGTATCAAATGATAAGCCTTTGATGATCTTGAACCTCAATCCAGCTTGCAAACGCGCATTCATCAGTTCACTCGTATATTTGCGATTGGCAATTTCCTGGATAGGGTTGTAAGACCAGTCGGCGTACGGAAACATCGCCCTGGGTACAAACCGGTCAAGAATAGGTGTATAATATTTCGAAATATCAGTCAGGGAACCATCTTCATTTCTCAACATCTCATAGGGTGCTATCCCAGCTATATCGGCAAGTGGGTCCGGTGATCCGAAAGGATTCACATTGTAATTCACCCCATTTCTATTGATGCTGTTGTAATTCAGCAATCCTCCAAAGCTCAGTTGCATCCACTTAAAAATATCTGCATTTGCATTGTAGTTAACTGTATACTTTTTATTGTCAGATCCTTTAAAATTCGACTGGGTATCTTCGAAAAGCAAAGACAAGCGGTTATTCATCTTTCCAGATGAGCCGGAAATGTCCAGATTATACTGCTGGACAGTAGGATTGGCCAGCAGCTCGTCACGGATCTGATCTTTATTGCTCATGGTCTTGTATTTAGCCAGAAGAGCATCCCGTTGCTCCAGTGTAATATAACCCAGTGCATGCTCGCTCATAGCAACAGTTGCCGGAGACACGGCTTTGAACACATCGGTGGCTAGTACCCCTCCGTTGATGTCAGCGCCCCAGTTGCCAAACGATTTCATTTCGTAGTCAACGGTCTCAGCAGAAGTTGCTAATGGATTTACATAATCAAGGTCCAGTTTCTTAGAAATTCTTGTAAAAGCGGAGAAGTTCACATTTAAAGGAGTACCCTTTTTTACTTTCTTAGTCACGATGACGATGACTCCATTGGCTGACCTGGCTCCCCAGATAGATGCCGCGGCAGCATCTTTCAGTACTGTAACACTTTCCACATCGTTTGGATTGATGGTGCTGAAATCTCCCTGGATGGCAAAGCCATCCACGACTACTAACGGAGCAGCGTTCTGATTGCGAACCCCGAAGTCGTTTCGGATATTTAAAGCAGTTTGCCCGCGGATCTCGAACCTGGGATTGCCGTCAGCGTCCAATGTAGCTTGCATACCGGCAGTAGTGCCGATCAGACGTTGGGCTATATTAGTTGTCGGCTTTTCGAGTTGTTCCTCGCTAATCGTATTAAATGAGCCTGTTGCTCTTTCTTTGGACAGGGTCTGGTAACCGGTACTCACCACCGTTACCCCTTCAAGGTCGGCCGTACCCGGTTCCATTTTTATAGTAATGGTTCGCGACTGTCCTATAGCTATTTCTTTTGTTTTATAACCTACGAATGAAATCTGCAAAACCGCATCAGGATCTATGTCGTTCAACTGAAATTCCCCATCTGCATTGGTACTTACAACCTTTCTTAAACCCTTTATTTTAACCGTTGCGCCCGGTAATGGATGACCTTTTTCATCAAGTACAGTACCGCGTATATCAACGGCATACCAAGCAGATACCAGCCGATCAAGAAAGGAAGGCCCCTTCCTTTTAATCATTACGGTCTTATCCTTTACCTCATACTCCAGTGGCTGGTTTGCAAAACAAATTTCCAATGCCTTCTGTATACTGGCATCCCTAAGGTTGATACTGATCAGCTTAAGGCCTTTAAGATCTTTGTCAGAATATATAAAATCATAACCACTTTGTACACTGATCTTATCGAGTGCTTTTTGCATTGATATTTTTCCTTCATTCAGGCTAATCTGGGCCTTAGTTGAAGCACTTACCTGCAGTAAGAATATCATCATTATGAGCGTGGTGAGTTTCATAATCATCAATATTTTCCGGGGGATTCCAGCATGCCGGTATCCTCCCATTTTTTCATTAATTTTCATTAATTTTGAATAGTTTGGTTAAGTTGATATTAGTTCTCGCAAGGAATTGAAAAGGCAGGCCAAACGAATTAAACGGGGGTAGGTCGAAGCACTCCCGTTTTTTGTTGCCTCCCTCATGTATAGGTATAGCTATGGCATAACAGTAATCCTCCTTCCTTCTATTTTAAAGTGTACAGCTTGAGTAAATGTAATTTTCTCCAGAATTTTAGAAATATTATCGTATCGGCTAATTGAGCCGGTAAAGGATTCCTTACTCACATCTCCATTGTAAACGACTTCGACATTATACCAGCGTGAAAGCTTTTTCATGATACTCTCGATACTTTCGCTTGTAAATACAAATTTTCCATTTTTCCAGGCCACTATTTTTTCAGGATCAACGGGAACAATGCTAAGCTGGTGATTTTCAAGAACAGACTGCTCATTAGGTTTCAGCAAGATACTATTCACCCGAACTGATCCCTCTAATAAAGTCGTTTTAACACTTTTTTCGTCAGCATAGCTACTGATGTTAAAATGCGTACCCAGCACTTTCACCTCTTGTCCTCTACTGCTTACTATAAACGGATGAGCTTTATCTTTTGCAACTTCAAAGTATGCTTCCCCTTCAAGACTTACCCTGCGCAATCCATCTTTATTCAGACTTGCCGAATATTTTAAACTTGAAGCGGCATTTAACCAGACTTTAGTTCCATCTGGTAAAGTGATCTGATAAATGCCACCTTGTGGGGTAGTAAGGGTCTGAATCTGGCCGCGTACCGCAGCCGATTCACCATCAGCCAAGGCGGTAATTGCAGCACCGTCAGTATAAGTTATATTACTTCCATCCATTATAACCCCGGTTTTAGATTCGCTCAACCTGATCGTTTTTCCGTTAGCTAAGGTTAAAGTGGCTTTGTTACCGCCAGAGGCAATGTCATGTACCTGAGCCATGCCATCACGGGGCACTGAGGCAGTTTCATTTTTGCTATACATCCAAACACCCATTGTGATCGCGGCTATCGCCGCAGCTGCCACGGCAAGGTGCGGCCAGAATTTGAAGGCCCTGTTTAAAGATTTTATTTCCGGCATTGGCCCATCGTAAATCGGATCAGAAATGATTTTTTGATAAAGCCGCTCACTTTTTGATTCCGAAAAGGAAAATTCGTCGCCAAGTCTTTCCCAATCTCCATCCATAACCTGTGCCAAATTCTCCGTTGCTTCATGTTTTTTAATGTAAGCCAAAAGCCTGTCATACTCTTCCTTGCTGATCTGATGATCCGCGTATTTTTGAAGAAGATTCTTGATTGTATAGTTTTCAGTTTTCATTTTACTTAGGCAACTTAAAGGGGCTCTATAATTACATTACACCGCAAACCGAAACAGGGAGTAGGGGAAAACTAAAAAAAAATGGAGTATGAGGTGTTTTACAATTTTTGGCAGCCCAACTTACATCCTATAAGGGTTTAAAGTAAGTCATCTATACAGCGTAATTTCCGTGCGTCGATGTCATACACTGCCGGAAGCACATCGGGCCAAATGCAACTCGCGATGGATGCTTATTGCTTTAGAAAATCACATCTTGTTGAAGAAAATTAAAAACAACCATGAAACGCCGTAAGTCTCAAAATGTACACGCAAAGCCTTGAGGGCTTCGGCGCTATGTTTTTTCACTGTTTCTTTTGAAATATTGAGTTTCTCAGCAATTTCGAGTTGACTTAACCCTTCGTATCTGCTCAACCTGAAAACCAGTTGTTGCTGTTTGGATAATTTTTCAAGTGCCTGCTCTGTAAAATCTTCAAGTTCTGCCAGATTAAGCATTTCCTCTGTACTATGGCTGATATCCTGATACCTTGCCCATAACTTTTCTGCGGCGGCATGCGACCTGGCAGCATCACGGATACGGTTTAAGCAAAGTCTTTTACAAATGGTATAAAGATAGGCCCCCAGGGGCTGGCTTTCATCAATTTTTTGACGGGAGGCCCAAAGATTAATTAAGGCATCATGGACGGCCTCTTCAGATTGCTCCCGGCTGTTCAGGTAGCGTAAACTAAAGTGATAAAGCTTTTTATGCCAGGTATCGAAAATATGCCGAAATGCGACCTCATCGTTCTGCCTTAGCAAAACGACCAGTTCCTTATCGGTATACCCGCCATAACTCATTATTTTTAATCTCCCAGGTTAAAGTTAGTGTTTTTAGCAAGTATACGCAAATCCCGGTTAATTAAACACATGGGATAGCCGTCAAGATTCGTTCTCCTGCACGGACCGGTTGCCCGTTTCGACCTCCACTTCTTTAGTGGTTACCGCGTAATGTGAGGGATGAATTTCTGATCCATAGGCTACGGCGTAAGCTTTTGTAAACTCCGCTCCGAAATACAGGATGATAGCCGAATAATAGGTCCACAGCAGCAAGATCACTAAAGATCCGGCAGCTCCATAAGTACTGCCCACATCGCTTTTTCCAATATATATCGAAATGCCAAACTTGCCCAGCATGAACAGTAAGGCGGTGACCACAGAACCGGAGATCACATCCCGCCATTTAATGATTGCATCCGGTAAAACTTTAAAGATCACCCCAAAGATCAGTGAGACTACAGCCAGGGTGACGATTTGATTGAGGATATAGAATAGTACGACAGACACATCCGAAAACCGGGCCTGTAGACGGGCGCTAAAACCATCTAGTACCGCAGTAACAGCCAGGGAGACGAGCAGCAAAAAACCAAGGCTGACAATGACAGAAAAGGAAAGAAACCTGTTCTGCAACATCTTTAGCCAGCCACGCTTAGGCTTTGGCTTCAGGCCCCAGATACTGTTGATAGAATCTTGAATATCAGCGAATACAGTAGTTGCACCAACGAGCAGGGTGACGATCCCGATAATAAAGGCGACTATTCCTTTATCTCCGATGGCTGCTTTTTCTACAATTTCCTGAAGCTGTAATGCGGTTTCTTTTCCCATAAAGCCTGCAAGCTGCTCGTAGATCTCTCCCTGGGCTGCTTCCTGGCCCAGAAAAATACCGCAGAGGGAGATGATGACCACCAATAGCGGTGCCAGAGAAAAAACCGTATAATAAGCCAGCGAGCCGCTAAGCTTGGTTACCTTATGGTCGCTAAAACCGTTAAAGGAATTTTTTATTACTTCCCAGATGCCTTTTATCGTAATTTTTTTAGCTTTCATGTTTCCTTGTATCGGTTTGTTCTGCTGCATATGTTTGCCAGGGCTTTTCCTGATCGGGATCGCTTGCCGGTTCCTGTTCTGCGGTCGCCCCGGATTTTTCTTCTTCCTCCTGGGCTTCGCAATGTTTTTCAAAGTATCTTTTGATGGCAATTCCGGCAATCAACTTTTCAACGACGGATTTCTTCCAAAGGATGAGGCAGGCGACCAATGTGAAAAAAATTGTGGCACAGCCAAAGCCTTTGGTATAACTGTTTAACAGGTATGACAAATAAAATGCCAGTGTGATGGCTGAGGCCAGAAAAGCCATCAGGAGCGACAGCAGCACAAGCGTGTTTGTAACCAGGTCGGCCATTAGCTTGAATGCCTTTTCTAGAGCGAGCAGTTTCAGTAGCTCCATACGGATACGCAGATAGTCCTTAACATCATTCCAAATGGTGCTAAGATTTTTAGGTAGGTGTTGTTGCATAGGTCGGTATTGGGCATTACTAACCATCCTCCTGAAAAAATGTTTGCCCAAATTCAAAAACAGGCAAGATGGGCTCAGTTGAAGACATCGGGTCTTTTCGTATTCTCCGGATATGGATATTTCCCGATCCGGATCTAGCGGGGGGTGCATATCGGTTTTTTCAGTGCTGAGATAAACGGGAAATTAACCTCCAGGCGCTGATTTACATGTTTGTGATAAAAATACAACAGCGCTTTATTACCTTTGTCGGAATTTAAACCAATAGAATGTATAAGAACTGGTGGAAAATATTAGGTTCGGTATTAGTTTTATATACTACCATTGCCGGATTACTTTTGGGTGTACCCCGTTTAGCTATATTAAATGAGACGATACGTAACCTGTACTTTCATGTGCCTATGTGGTTTGCAATGCTTACACTATTCTCAGTTTCGGTGTATTTTAGTGTTAAGTGTCTATTAAGTGGAAAGGAATCGGATGATTTACGTGCTGTAGAGAGCATAAATGTAGGTATAGTGTTCAGTATACTTGGCTTAGTTACCGGAGCTTTTTGGGCTAAGTTCACCTGGGGGCAGTTTTGGAGCTTTGATGTAAAGCAAAATTTTACGGCTATTGCAATACTTTTGTACTTTGCCTATCTGGTATTGAGAAGTTCAATTGATGAACAGCAAAAGCGTGCAAAAATCTCAGCAATCTATAATATTTTTGCGTTTCCGATGATGGTAGTTTTGATTATGGTACTGCCACGTTTGTCGGACTCACTACATCCCGGTAATGGGGGTAATCCTGGATTCAATAGTTACGATCTGGACAGCCGTATGCGGATTGTTTTATATCCTGCATTTATTGGCTGGTCCATCATTGGCTATTGGATATACACGATTAGATACAGAATTCGGACAATAGAAAATAAACACAATTCCTAAAATGAAGAGAATCATATTTGTACTAATGCTATTTTTAACTTCTGTAAAGTTATTTGCTCAATCCAATGAAGTACAGATGGCTGACACTTTACGGAGTAATGGAAAGATATATATTGTCGTTATTTGTATTCTTATCATTCTATTTGGTTTGTTAATTTATCTGTTCTCTCTGGATAAAAGATTAAAAAAATTAGAACAAAAATCTACTGCTAAAAACTAATTTTAATTCGTTTAAACGCTGTTTTTTCGGGCAATTTGCCGTGGTGTTCCACATACACTAAGCCGTTATCCATTTGCATTAATCGTTTTTTTTAATGCAATTTTGTACTCATAACTGAGAACTTAATTCAAATTCATAAAAAACAACTAATGGCTAATACAGCAAATGAGATCATGGCTAATACAGCAAATGAGACAAATTTCTTTGCAGATGTCTGCAAGAACTTTGACAGTGCCGCGCAATTTACCGCCCATCCGGAAGGTTTATTAACTCAAATCAAAGCTTGTAACAGTGTGTACCGGTTCCAGTTTCCAATACGCAGAGGTAATGGATTCGAAGTGATCGATGCATGGCGTGTGGAACACTCGCAGCACATGAACCCCACAAAGGGAGGCATCCGTTACAGTGACATGGTAAATGAGGACGAGGTGATGGCACTTGCGGCTTTGATGACTTATAAATGTGCGATTGTAAATGTACCATTTGGAGGGGCAAAAGGTGGAATATGTATAAACCCTAAAAATTATACCATAGGTGAGTTGGAGAACATTACCCGCCGCTATACTACAGAACTAATAAAGAAGAATTTCATTGGTCCCGGTATCGATGTTCCTGCTCCTGATTATGGGACTGGAGAACGGGAGATGAGCTGGATTGCCGATACCTATATGACCATGAACCCCGGTCAGCTGGATGCACTTGGCTGTGTTACAGGTAAACCTATTGCGCTGCATGGTATACGCGGACGTAAGGAAGCTACCGGGCGTGGGGTAGCTTATGCGGTCAGGGAATGTGTAAGTGTTGCTGAAGACATGGCTAAAATTGGGTTCAAAGCAGGTTTAGGTGATAAACGTGTCATTGTACAGGGCTTGGGTAATGTCGGCTATCATTCGGCCAAATTCCTTGCAGAATTTGGGGCAACCATAGTTGGCCTTTGCGAATATGAAGGCGCTATTTACAATGCAGATGGCCTTAATATCGATGAGGTGTTTACTCACCGTAAGCTAACAGGTTCAATTTTAGGTTTTCCGGGCGCTACCGAGTTTAAGAACTCTATGGAAGGTCTGGAACAGCCGTGTGATATTTTAGTTCCGGCTGCACTTGAAAATCAGCTGACGGTAGCGAATATTAGAAATATCCAAGCAAAAATCATTGCTGAAGGTGCCAATGGGCCAACCACACCGGAAGCTGAAGCCATATTCACAGAAATGGGCGGTATGATTATTCCTGACATGTATTGTAATGCGGGTGGTGTGACAGTCTCTTATTTTGAATGGCTGAAAAACCTTTCGCACGTAGCGTTCGGGCGAATGGAGAACCGCTATGCCGAAAACTCTAATGCAAACCTGATCAATACCCTGGAAAGCTTGACCGGAAAAAGTATTCCTGCGCAAAATCGTTTGATGATCGTTAAGGGGGCATCTGAAATGGAACTGGTGAATTCAGGTCTGGAAGATACGATGATCCATTCTTACCATGAGATCAGGGAGACCTTATTGAACAAGCCCGCAATTACGACATTAAGAACAGCAGCTTTTGTGGGCGCAATTGACAAGATCGCCGTGTCCTATATGAACCTTGGTGTCTGGCCATAAGTTTTTTAATCTGATTGATGATCCGCGATGCGCTAAGGCATCGCGGATTTTTTTTGCATTTGTCAGAGAACTATCAATAAACTGTCATCATAGCGTTTTGAATGGTTGCAGCAGGTTTTAGGTACTTATATTTTTTATCTTTGTGGAGTTTCTTTAAAACTTGATTACATCCATGAGAAAAAGTGCAATTATTGGTTTAATAACGATAGCATTATGTGTAGGCTTCTTAGTAAGTCTGAATGCAGATACAAATACTTATTCAACCTTTAGTGAAGCTGCAAAAGATCCGAAAGAGTTCCATGTAATGGGCTATTGGGAGAAAACAAAAGGGATGCACTACGATGCATTGAAAGATGCAAACCGCTTCGAGTTCTTTATGAAGGACGAGAAAGGTGAAGTGAACAAAGTGGTGTATGCCGGTACCAAGCCCCAGGACTTCGAACGTTCAGAAAAACTCGTATTGATCGGTAAGATGAATAACGATACTTTTTATGCCTCCAAGATATTGATGAAGTGCCCATCCAAATATAACAATGACCTTGTGGAGGTCAAGCAGGATGGTAAAGTTGAAAAATACAAATAATTTTAATGGATATACAATTTATTGGAGAGAACCTCCTTCCCGGTAAAATCGGCCAATTTTTTATTGTTTTGGCATTTGCCTCTTCTTTACTCTCAGCCATAGCTTATTTCTTTGCTACACGAAATAAAGAAGTCGGAGATCAATCCTGGACTCGCATAGGTCGTATATCATTTTTACTCAACTGGGCCAGCATTATAGGTATAGGTGCTACCTTGTTCTTCCTCATTTTAAATCATTACAACGAATATTATTACGTTTATTCCCACTCTTCAAAAGAACTTCCGGTATATTATATCGTGTCTGCCTTTTGGGAAGGACAGGAGGGGAGCTTCTGGCTCTGGGCTTTCTGGCAGTCGTTATTAGGAGCCATCCTAATATGGAAAGCGAAGTCCTGGGAAAATGGAGTGATGACTGTTGTCGCATTCTCCCAGGTTTTTTTAACCTCCATGCTATTGGGCGTTGAGCTCTTTGGCGAGCGTATAGGCAGTTCTCCTTTTATTTTACTCAGAGATGCCGTCAATTTAAAAGAAATGGCCCCCGTAGTATTTGCGGATCCTGAAAACTTTAAAAATTATCTGAAATTTATTACCGACGGAAAAGGGCTAAACCCGCTTCTTCAGAATTACTGGATGGTGATCCATCCACCGACGCTGTTTCTGGGTTTCGCGAGCATGGTTGTTCCTTTTGCTTATGGCATTGCCGGACTATGGCAAAAACGCTATAAGGAATGGGTAAAGCCCGCCATGCCATGGGCCTTATTTGCCGTTATGATACTGGGAACAGGGATTATCATGGGCTCTTTCTGGGCTTATGAAGCTTTAAACTTTGGCGGTTTCTGGGCCTGGGACCCGGTGGAAAATGCTTCAATTATTCCATGGCTGACCCTGATTGCAGGTGTACACGTCATGATTGCTTTTAAGAATACCGGTCATGCCTTTTTTACTGCAATTGTCCTCATTTTTATCAGCTTTGTGCTGGTGCTTTATGCCTCCTTCTTGACCAGGAGTGGTGTGCTGGGTGAGACTTCTGTGCACTCATTTACGGATCTGGGGATGTTCTGGCACCTAATTCTCTATAATGTTGTTTTCCTGGCCATTCCTGCAGGTTTGCTGATCACCAGATGGAAGGAATTGCCGATTACCAATAAGGATGAAGAGACCTATTCAAGAGAATTCTGGATGTTTATCGGCGCCTTGGTCATCACAGTAGCCTGTATACAGGTGGTATTTTCTACTTCCGTTCCGGTGTTTAACCAGGCATTTGGAACTAAGTTTGCCCCACCGATTGACGCAATAAAGTATTACAATCAATGGCAGGCACCTTTTGCCGTACTGGTTACCATTATATCAGGTTTCGCACAGTTCATGAAGTATAAAAGAACGGATATCAGGAAGTTTTACAGCAGTCTTGTTGCTTCGCTCGTTTTTTCGATTGTCATTACAGCTGCTTTTGTTTACATCACCAGTGTGTATCATAATCTGATGTATATCCTGTTAACATTTAGCTGTGTGTTTGCCATTTTATCTAATGCCAGGATACTTGGACAGGCTTTCGGTGGAAAGCGGAAGTTGGTTGGGGCAGCAGTAGCACACATTGGCTTTGCCTTATTACTAATGGGTGCATTGGTGGCTGCGGCAACAAATAAGCCGATCTCTCTAAATGTCTCCAACTTTATTCCGGTAAAAGATTTTGAAAAAGTGGAGAAACCTGGCGAAAACATTGTCCTTTATAAAAATGAGCCAAAGAAAATGGGCCGTTATTCGGTAACTTATGTAAGCGATACCACTGTTGCACCGAATACATTTTATAAGCTGAATTTTAAAGTTTATGATGATAAGTCGGGTGAGGTAAAAGAAGATTTTGATCTGAATCCGCATGTGCAGGTGAATGAGAAAATGGGACTGATCGCATCTCCTGATACCAAACATTACCTTACTTATGACATTTATACGCACATTACCAGTGCTCCTGAAAAGAAAGAAGCGCATGCGGACCATGAGGGCCATAGTGAAGAAGAGAATTATAAGGCGCCAAGAATAGTAAATGTGACGGAAGGAGATACGCTGCATACCAGCAGTGGTGTGCTAACCGTCAAAGCTTTAAATAACCAGCCAAAGGCTAAGAGCCTGGTCATCGCTCCCGGCGATCTGGCGGTAGGCCTGCCAGTGGAAATTGATGTAAATGGGAAAATATATAAAACAGAACCTATATTCCTGATCAAAGGGAACAATACTTTTGATTTTGCCCGCAACATAGACGAGCTCGGTTTAAGGCTCAGGTTTACGAAAGTGTTGCCAGAGCAAAAGAAAGTCGAATTACAGGTGTTTGAAAAACCGCAGCAGGCCAAGGATTGGGTGGTATTTAAGTCCATTGAATTCCCTTACATTAATCTTTACTGGGTGGGAACGATTGTCATGGTTATTGGATTTCTTATTTCTATATTTAGAAGACAAAAAGAAATTAAAGCAGTTTAACACGAGTATGCTTTGGCCTCAGAAAGGGCTGCAC
>CAMLDJ010000032.1 GCA_946478755.1 uncultured Pedobacter sp.
TATATCTGCATTCCTCAGCATATTTGCTGGTAGGATAGGTGTCTGCAAATGATTTGAATTGATATCTTGCGGTTGTGTAATCCTTTATTTTATAAAGGGTCAAGGCATAGTGATAGTTTAACTCTTCAGCTTCGGCCCTTCCCCTGTATTTTTGAGACAGATCCTCAAACAGAATTAAAGCTTTTGAGTAATTTTTTTTGTTATAGAGACGCATAGCCTCCTGATATTTTTTGGCGACGTCATTGCTCAATCTGATTTTTTCAAACTGGCTTTTGCAACCCGCAATAGTAAGGGTTATTATGGTGAAACTTAAGAGTAGTACGTGTTTAATTTTAAACATTCTGCAAAGATAAGGTAATAATACGATAACGTCAATTAAAAATAACAGGACGCTAAGCTATGTAAAGGCTTTGACGGTAGCAAGACGTTAACATAATTTAACAAATGAACTTTTCCTCATCAATATACGGTTAATTAGTCAGTGTATCACCAAATGCAAACCGGGCTGTCTTTTTACAGATAGCCCGGCTGTTCATAGGTAAAATGTGATAGATTAGAATTTGTAGGCTACAGTCGCCATAAATTGTCTAGGATTGATAGGATTTACACTGTAGTTTTCGTGAACAAAGTAGTTTATCTCATCGGTGATGTTGGATAGTTTGCCAAGAATACTGAATCTTTTAAAGGCATATCCTGCGGACAGGTCAAAAGTCGTAAACCCATTTAATGGTATAACACCAGATGACGTTCCTAGTTTATTGGTATTTCTGCCACCATTCCGGTCGCCTGTATAGAATGCAGAAGCACCGAGCTTTAGGCCCCTCAGTGTTCCATTTTGTACAGTATAAAACAAGGTGCCATTTGCTGTATTCTTTGTAGTTCCAACAAGCCGTTCTCCTTCTTCAATGCCACCTGCAAAAGTTGGATTGCCGCTGCCATCTAAGACCGGGCTGCCATCAGGCTTTAATAATGCGGTTTTGTCTAAAGTTTCGGTATAGCGCATGTAGTTGTAACTATAACCGGCAATGAAGTTCAGGCCCTCTACTATTGTTGCAGTGATATCAAGCTCAATGCCATCGCTTTGTGTTTTTCCGGTAAATTCCTTTAGATTTGCATCCGAATTGGGGGTGCCATTTGTGTTCAATAAAGCCTGTTGTGCAAACCTGTCATTTCTGATCTGATAAGCAGTAATATTCAGGGACAATCTTCCATCAAGAAAGTCATTTTTTATCCCCGCTTCATACTGATCTATGATGGAAGGACCCATAGGTGCGTTCGTATTCACATTTATACCGCTGTTTGACGTGAAGTTATTCGCATAACTGGCATACAACGAAGTTGATTTGAAAGGCTGGTAGATCAATCCAAATTTTGGAGAAAAGGCCTTGTCAATTTTTAACGCTGCAGTACCTTTGCTTTCCTGCCCGGTAGCTAAGGTATTGATTGTCGTTACAGGAGTTTCCTGAAAAGTCCATCTTATGCCAGCTAAAACTTTTAACTTGTCGGTAAGGCTGATCAGATCCTGTGCAAATCCGCCAAATCTGTTTACAGTAGCTTTAGTATTGGTGAGCAGTGTAGTTTCTGGCATGATAAAGTTTGAGGGGATATTAAATGATGTCGGATCTAAAAGATTGAGCTGATCATAATATTTTGAGTTTGCGGGAGTAGTTAGCTTGTTAGGGTTGCTAAAGCCAGCCGTAGTAATTTCAGATTGATCACCATCCACACCAACCAGCAGTTGGTGTACTATAGCCGCAGTTTTAAATGTACCATTCAGGTTAATCTGTTGATTGTACGTCAGCTCTCTGATTTTAGAGCGTGTGAGTGCACGGTACCATAAACCCTGCTCATTTGCAAAAGGGCGCTCGCTCGAAAAATAATTTCTGATATACGATTGAACAGCAATAGAGGCACTTAACTTCCAGTTGTCACTGAATTTGTGGTTCAAAGCAGCCTGCAATGTTCCGGTATTTGTTTTGTTGTAAGCCCATGCTGTATTTACGAACACATTTCTGGCTAAAGGCGATATGACATTTCCTACCGTTCCGATACCGAAATCAGGGGTAAAATCACTTTTCAGATAATCGGCCTGAACCAACAGATCAGTTTTTTCATTGATTTTATATAAAACAGACGGATTTATATAAATTCTGTCAGATTTTACTCCGTCTCTGTAACTTCCTGCTTTTTCATAGGAGCCGATCATCCGGTAAGCTATGTTTTCAGAAAGGGGGCCGTAGACATCAACTATTGGTTTATACATATCATAACTGCCAACCCGCATAGATACTTCACCACCCGCCTCAAATTTAGGCTTTTTGGTGACCATGTTTACAACGGCGCCTCCAGTAACACCTCCATAAAGTAAAGCGGCACTACCTTTAAGTACCTCAACTGACTCTAATGTACTGGCCTCAGGCATACCACCTATGGTTGTCCTGGCACCGTTCTTAAACACATTATTTGAACCAAGACTATAGCCTCTGGCATAAAAATTTTCACCTACGGAACCGCGGTTGGCACCCAAGGCTACCCCGTTAACATTTTTCATCACATCACTCAATCGGTTTGCCTGCTGATCGGCAATAACCTTTGCGCCTATAACCTGAACAGATTGTGGAAGATCTTTAGGCGCAATTGCTATTTTACCCAATGTGGTTGGCTTTTGGTTAGGACTTTTATATCCACTAATGGAAACTTCATCAAGCTGTGCCGAACTTTCTGAAAGGAGAAAATTAACTGTCGCTGTTTCTCCCTCTTTCACAGAAACTTTTTGCGTTTGAACCTGTAAACCTACAAATGAAGTTTTTATCGTATAAGTTCCATTTTTTAAATTGATGAAAGTAAAATAACCGTCTTCATCGGAAAGCGTCTTTTTGCTGTTTTCAACGATATATATATTTACATGGGGGGCAGGTTTCCCATCGTTTGTTCTTACCCTTCCCTTAATACTTCCACGTGCTGGCGCCGATGCGAGTTGAGAAAATGCTTCCTGGTTAAACAAAAGCAGCGTTGTAATGATAAAAAATGTGTATAAATATCTCATTTGCTTATTTAGATTAATTCTAATGGCCGCAAATGTAATGTGCTATAAGTTATTCGCCAAATTTATTTAGAATAAATTTAAATAAACTTTAAGAAGTTGTGTGACGGTAAAATCACGGTAGCGAATTAATTGAGAGGTTTGGAAGGATGCGATATGCTTATTTGTTCATTTTAACAGGAATAAAGGACCTTTCTTAAAGGCCCTTTATTCCTTGATCTGAAATCCTTCTGTGAATTAAGCTCTCCGTATCACCTTCAGCAGGATGGCTATAATAGCAATAACAAGAAGAATGTGAATAATGCCCCCTGTATAATATCCACCTAAAAAGCTGATGGCCCAGATGATCACTAAGATGACTGCGATTACATAAAGTAGATTTCCCATGGTTGTATAGGTTAAGTTTAAATTGTTATTGAATAAGACAATTATGTCTTTTATAGCTTAACAAAACAGTTCAAATAAAGTTTTACACCCCACACAGTCGATATCTATCGCATCCTTTACATCCTACCGCTTAATCGGGTCTACTAATTTCGCCTTCAGGTCTATAAGCAGAAAAGCTCTTGCGGAAAACGATTGCATAGTTTTAAAAGCCTATGTTCTTTTTTTATTAATGGATAGTGTTTATTCTTGTTATCACCAGATATAAATGTGTATGTATAAGTTTGTATGATGCTTAAAAGAACCGCGCTGTATGGTGTTATCTTACTGCTGTTTTTGACAGTAAAGGGTACTGCTCAGCTCAAATGCAAGATAGAGCATTATTCAACAGAGGATGGTTTGTCGCATGATGGAGTAATGAGTATCCTGAAAGACCGGGACGGCTTTATGTGGTTTGGCAGCTGGGATGGTATTAACAGGTTCGACGGGCATAACTTTGTTTCCTATAAAACCAGACCCGGTGACAGCTCCAGTTTGAAAATTAACAGAGTTGATAACATAAAGGAAGATCAGGATGGTTACCTATGGCTGGAGGTATATGACAACCAGGTATATCGGTTCAATAAAAAAAATAATAAATTTCTTTCCATATCAGATATTCTTGCAGAGAAAAAGATGAAAAATGTCTTATTTACCGGAGTGGTAATGGCAGGCAAGAATGGGGTATGGTTAACAACTTTTGATAAAGGTATATTTGGCATAAGAAACAGGACTGATGCCAAACCTGAAATTACAAGGTACAGCACAAACTCAAATGATGGCTTTCGCTTGTACTCGGACAGGGTTAATTTCGTACATGGAGATGCGCAGGGAAATATGTGGATTGGTACATCAGGGGGAATTAATTGCTTGTCATCAGATCGGTCAGGAATTTACAAAAATAAGATCATTGATACTCGATTTGCCCGGGGAAGGATATTTACCTGCGCTGCTGAGGAAAAAGAGTATATATGGTTTGGCACGGGAGATGGTCAATTACTCCGATATGATAAGACTTCAGGCCGGTTTACGAAGAAAAGGATTTCGGGCGATAGGGTAAATGATCTGCATATAGCTAAAAGTGGGCAAAGCATTTACGCGACGGTTTACCGGGAGGTCATCACCATAAATAAAACAAGCCTGGAAACTGCTGTATCTTCTTATGCGGGAGTGGGTCCATTGCTATCTATATATGAAGATAGATCAGGGCTTTTATGGATAGAGCCCGAAAAACATGGCCTGGTAAAATACAATCCGATATCCCGGACATTTAAGTACTTTTTCCAGGAGAATGATGCCAATTTTTTCAACACGGCGAAGGAATACAAGGTTTTTGAAGATCATACTGGCCGGGTCTGGATGAGTATGAAAGGGGGTGGTTTTGGTTATTATAATCGGATGACTGATGCTGTCGAGTATTTTTATAATAAACCCGGCTCGGCTGATCATCAATTTTCAAACATTGTGATCTCTAGCTATCTCGACCCTTCGGGTGTATTGTGGCTAAGTACAAGAGATCGGGGGATGGAGAAAATTATTTTTCAGGCGAATGATTTTAAACATAGTCTGCTGGTTACCCATACGCTTAATAAGTCTGACAATGAGATAAGAGGTATCTTCTACGATAGCAACCAGCGACTATGGCTGGGTTCAAAATCAGGGCGCTTATATGTTTACCAAAATGGTAAAAAAGTCGACGATATCTTTGTAAACAAACCGGAAGGAAATATAGGTCTGATCTATGATATCATCCAGGACCATACTGGAACAATATGGTTGGGGACAAAGGGAAACGGGCTGTATAGAGCGACGCCAATTGACCGGGCGGGGTCGAGATATAAGCTCAAACATTTTAAGGCCGATAAAAATAACATTAACAGCCTGAGCAGCGACCTGGTCTATTCTATTTTAGAAGATAAAAAAGGCAGGATATGGGTCGCGACCTATCAATATGGCATCAATCTGCTCATACCGGACGGCAATGAAGCGCGTTTCGTGAACAACCATAATTCCTTTAAAAATTATCCTGTAGGGTCCTGGAAAGCGAGACACCTGGAACAGGCTGCAGATGGCAAGATCTGGGTTGGAACGACCAATGGGCTGGTGATATTTGATCCCAATAAGGGAGAGCCTGATAATTATGTGTTTAAAAGTTATGGCAAGGTACCGGGTGATAAAAACAGCCTGGGGAATAACGATGCACAGTTTATTTACAGAGACAGTAAGGACAGGATGTGGATAGCCACTTCCGGAGGTGGCTTAAACAAGGTAATTGAATCATCTGATAAGGGCGTTAAGTTTAAGGCATACACGAAAGAAGATGGTCTGCCAAGTGATTATATTTTAAGCATTGTAGAAGATAATACGCATAATCTTTGGCTGGGTACTGAAAACGGTATTTCTAAGTTTAACCCCGAACAGCAAAAATTCAGAAATTATGACTCTTATGACGGTTTACCGAAAACCGGTCTTTCGGAAGGCTCAAGTTTAAGGCTGCCGGACGGTCGTCTGCTTTTTGGCTGTCTTAATGGTTACATTACTTTTAATCCGGCCGCAGTTACCGATCAGAAAATCAGAGCAAAAATAGCATTTACTAATTTTCAGATCAATAATAAGGATGTGGTCCCGGCGGCAAAAGAGTCGCCACTGGATATGGATATCAACGACACAAAAGAGGTTGAACTCGAATATAATGAGAACATCATTAGTATAGACTTTACCGTATTGGATTACCGTTCCGCCAATAAACAGGTGTATGCTTACCGGTTAAATGGTTTTGATCCCGAATGGCATGTGGTGAAAAATCAGAGGAAGGCTACCTATACCAACCTGCCTCCGGGGAAATATGTTTTTGAAGTTAAAAGTTTGAATTCTGATCTGTATGATGGCTTGCCTATAAAAAAGCTTTCAATAAAAATTGCGCCGCCACCATGGCGCACATTATGGGCATATATGCTGTATATCATTTTGTTTGCTATCTTAATAGAGGTAGCCCGTAGAATTGCGTTTACAATGATCCGGCTACGAAATAGAATTACGGTTGAGCAACGTTTAACAGAGCTCAAACTTAGTTTTTTTACAAATATTTCTCATGAGCTGCGGACACCTTTAACCCTGATCGTAAACCCTATTGAGGAGATATCCAGACAGGAGCAGCTTTCACCAAAAGGATTGGAGTATATCAATGTAGTACGTCGGAATACCAACCGCATGGTTAGGTTCATCAACCAGTTGCTGGACTTTAGAAAGGCCCAGAGTGGGAAAATGAAACTTAAAATCACGAATACAAATATACTGGCTTTAGTAGACGATATTGCCGCGCACTTTTCTGATGTGGCCAATGAGAAACAAATAGAGCTGGTGGTTTCTGCGCGAGTGAAAATGCTTTTTGCCCGGGTTGACGCCGAAAAGCTGGATATTGTGATCTACAATTTATTGTCTAACGCATTTAAGTTTACACCGGAACATAAAGTGATTAGTGTTGTGATTGATGTAGAGGATAAGACAGGTTTTTTTACCATCCAGGTAATTGATCAGGGAATCGGTGTTCCGGCGGATAAGCTGAATGATATCTTTGAACTTTACTATGAGGTAGAGAAGGCCCCTGGAAATAGTCTTGAAGGAACAGGGATTGGTCTTGCGCTATGTAAAGAGATCGTAGGTTTGCACCAGGGTAATATTGAGGCCCGGAACAATAGTAATGAGGGACTCACCGTTGTGCTTACATTGCCTTTAGGGATTGAAAATACTGAAGAGGAACAAGGTTTAATGACCGGAAGCTTATCGCAGCCCCAACACATGGAGTCGAATATTGCCCTGCCGGAACGGGCAGCATTTAATTTACCCGCAAAAGATAAAGACCGGTTGCCATTGGTACTGCTTGTAGACGACAATAACGAATTAAGGAGATTTCTGGCCGACCAGTTGAAGGAATATTATCATATTGTTGAGGCCAGGGACGGAAAAGAAGGGCTGGATTTAGCACTTGAGCTGGTCCCTGATTTGGTAATCAGTGACGTAATGATGCCTGTAATGGATGGAATCCAGTTGCTGGATCAATTAAAAGGACTCGTAACCACGAGTCATATCCCGGTAATTCTGCTCACGGCCAAATCGTCTGTTGAAAATCAGATTGAAGGGCTAAGGTACGGGGCTGACTATTACATTACCAAGCCATTCCAGACTGACTTTATTCTCGCTTCAATAGATAACTTGTTAAAACAACGTAAAAAAGTATTTGATACTTTGTTGGCTACTAAAAAAACACTTGAACTTAGCCCCGGAGAGATTATCATTACTTCTAAAGACGAGAGCTTCCTGAAGGATATTATCGATATTGTTGAAAACGGAATGGTTGATGTAGCATTTAACATTGATACCGTAGCAGAATCTATTGGAATGGGGCGCACAACATTTTATAAAAAGTTTAAAAGCCTGACCGATCTGGCGCCTGTCGAATTTGTAAGGGAAATGCGCTTAAAACGCGCCAAACAATTCCTCGATGCAAATGGGCACAACATTTCTGAAATTGCCTATGCTGTTGGATTTAACAGTGCCAAATATTTCAGCACCTGCTTTAAAGAAGCCTATGGTGTTTCCCCAAGTGAATATTTAAAGTCAAAAGGCCTGAAAAGCTAAGCAAACCTATAAAATAGGTTTTGAGACCGTAATGATAGTTTTTGGATGTTTTTGGTCAAAATTTGAACCTCAAAAATATCCTTGTTGGGTAAGTTTGTTCAAAACGAATAACCAAATATTAAACCATTCGAGCATTCCATCAGATCTCAGTTTTCATGAGCGTGCATGAATAGCATATTTGGTTCATAACAAGTAACCTAAATATAGACTATGAATAAATTACTACTTCCAATTTTTATGCTGTTGCTTATCTGTAGTACAGCATGGGCGCAAACCCGAAAGCTTACTGGTAAGGTTTCTGATGATAAAGGACCCATGATCGGAGTGAGCATCAAGATCAAGGGAACTGCGATAGCCACCACTACGAATGCGGATGGGAAATTTACGATTAATGTTCCTGCAGCTGGGAATACGGTTCTCGTTTTTAGTTACATCGGCTTTGTATCTGAAGAAGTTACTGTCGGAAATCGCTCAGAGGTCAATGTCACGCTTAAAGACGATCAAACAGGTTTGAATGAAGTTGTCGTGATTGGTTATGGTACGGTAGCCCGAAAAGACCTGGCCGGAGCTGTAGGTTCATTAAAGGGATCCGAAATAGCCAAAACACCAGTAGCAAATATTGCTGAGGCACTTACTGGTAGAATACCAGGAGTGCAGGTAACTACTTTAGATGGTGCCCCTGGTGCTGACATAATTATCAGGGTAAGGGGCGGGGGTTCTGTCACGCAAGACAATTCCCCATTATATATCGTTGATGGTTTCATCGTAGATAACATCAATAATATTGCACCAACGGATATCGAGAATATAGATATTTTGAAAGATGCCTCTTCAACCGCGATTTACGGTGCCAGAGGTGCAAACGGTGTAGTAATTGTTACCACTAAATCGCCTAAAGCGGGCAAAACATCAATTTCTTACAATTCTTATGGACAATTCAAAACCCTTCCCAGGAAATTAGATGTCCTTTCTCCGTACGAATTTGCTCTTATGCAATATGAGTTTGGCATGTTAAGGGGACAAACGTCGAGTGAGTTTAAAAACTTTACGAGATACTTCGGCGTTTATGACGATTTGGATCTGTATAAATATCAAAAGCCGACCGACTGGCAAGAGGAACTTTTTGGCCGTTTCGTGAAATCGCAACAACACAATTTAAGCTTAACCGGAGGTACCGATAAAACAAAATTAAGCTTGAATTCAACCTATAATAAAGATGAGGGTTTGATGCTGAATTCTGCACAGGAACGTTTTTACCTTAACTTTAAATTGAACCACAAGATTTCTGATAAGCTAAAATTGGATCTGGCTGCGAGGTACTCTTCTACTGTCATAGATGGTGCGGGTACATCAGGTTCGTCAAGCATCCGGATCGGCGACGGGATTCAAACAAGACCGATAAATGGCTTGGTAGATCAGATTGTACTTGATCCCGATGATATTGCAGAGGGAAGCGACGATTTTGATAATTTCCTAAGATCTGTCATCAAACCGACTGACCTTGTTCAACAGGATTACAGAAAAAGAATAAATAATGATTTAAGTATGAATGCCGCACTAGGCTGGGACCTGACCAAAAAGCTGACTTTGAGATCGGAGCTTTCGGTAACCAAAAGGAATAATGTAAACAAACGTTATTGGGGCCCTCTGACTGGCGAATCTCGTAATGTAGGGTTAAATAAGCCACTTGTTGAACTTTCCAGTGGCACAAGTAATAGTTACAGATGGGTAAATACGGCAAATTATAAAGTACTTAAAACAAAAGACCATAATCTGGGCCTATTATTAGGACAAGAACTAAATACCGCGACAGGAAATACAGTTTTTAACCGTGCCAAATATTTTGAAGATAGTTTGACACCAGAAATGATCTTTGCGAATATGGCATTGGGCACCTCGGAAAGAGTAGAAACATTCGAGTCAAGAGGAGAGGATATGATCTCTTTTTTTGGTCGCGTTAATTATACTTTTAAAGATAAATATATTCTTTACGCTACTTTAAGAGCCGATGCTAGTAGTAGGTTTGCACCAGACAATCGTTGGGGTTATTTTCCAGCAGCCTCTGTGGCCTGGAGAGTGTCGGATGAAGATTTTATGAAAAATGTGCCAGTAATTTCTGATCTGAAATTCAGGGCAAGTTACGGCGAAGCCGGGAATAATCAAATTGGTGCTAATGATTGGAGGTTTGTGTTCGGTCCGAGTCAGAACAGGACTTACGGTGCTGGCGACATCAACCAAACTTATTATACAGTAACCAATAAAAGTTTGCCTAATCCTAACTTGAAATGGGAAACTACAATTTCAAGAAACTTAGGTTTAGATTTTGGATTATTTAAAAATAAAATTACCGGAACATTAGACATCTATCAGAATACAACCAAAGATCTAATTATAGACAACCTCATTCCAACTAATACGGGATTTAATACCCAATTGATCAACATCGGTCAAACGACGAATAAAGGTATTGAACTTGCTTTCAATGCGAATATAATCACCAAAAAAGATTTTTCTTTGAGTGCGTCTTTCAATATTGGTAGAAACGTATCTAGAATAGATAAATTGGATGGTAATAATCAACGGATTTATCAATCCAACTGGGCAGGTACAGACTTAAAAACACAAGATGACTATTTGCTTCAGGTAGGTAAGACAATCGGACTAATGTATGGATATGTGAGTGATGGATTTTATACTGTAGATGATTTTTCATCATATAATCCAACTACAAGATCCTATGTACTTAAACCTGGAGTAGCCAATTCAGGGTCATTACTCGGAGGAATCATCGGCATTAGACCCGGGACGATGAAGCTAAAAGATCTGGACGGCGATGGATTGGTAACTGCTGACAAAGACAGGAAGATAATCGGAAGCGCAATTCCAAAACACAGCGGAGGATTTGGATTAAATGCGACCTATAAGTCATTTGATATTTCGACCTTCTTTAACTGGGTATATGGTAATCAGATTTACAATACAGGAAGAATCCAATTCAACATGTTGTATAGAACAACCTTTGGCAACATGTTGAATACGATGAATTCTGAAGACCGTTTCAAATACATCAATAGCGATGGCCAGTTGGTGACAGATTTGGCAGATTTGGCAGAATTGAACCAAAATGCTAAGATCTGGTCACCGTTCTCCAGCGGATCAGCATCTCCAGTATTTAGTGATGATGCTGTTGAAGATGGGTCCTTCTTTAGAATGACTTATGTTACGCTTGGTTATACATTGCCGAAAAAATTGACCTCAAAAGTTGGCATATCCTCATTGAGAGTTTATGGTACGGCTTATAATGTATTTCTGCTGACAAATTACTCAGGTTATGATCCAGAAGTATCAACAACAAGAAGTAGTGGTTATGCTGCTTTAACACCAGGGGTAGATTATTCTGCCTATCCAAAAAGCCGTACTTATACAGTTGGTTTGAGCCTAAATTTTTAATGATAAAGAATTTATAACATGAAAACTATAAAAATATTTAGCTTATTGATGCTGGGAGTCCTCATCCTGTCATCATGTAAAAAGTTCTTAGAAACGGATTCCCCATCAATCTTTACCCAGGAAGTGGTATTTGGAACGGTGCCTGATGCCACCAAATCTGTGTATAGCATTTATGCCTTGTTTAATCAGGATGCATTTACCTCCAGATTATCGAATACCTTTATTGGAAATACCGATATCGAAATTGGGGGGGTAGGTGCAGCCCCAGATAACTCAAGAAGGGATATCTGGTCTCTGGAAGCCACAGATGCCAATGGAGATATCAGAACGGTATGGAACAACGCCTATACCGCTATCAATCGTGCTAACCTGTGTGTTGAAGGTTTGGAACAGTCAAAAATTGCAGAGAATCCTGAAATGAAACAACTGTTGGGCGAAGCGAAAGCTTTAAGGGCAATGTGGTATTACTGGCTGATTAACTACTGGGGAGATGTTCCATTTAGCATGAAACCAACCCGGGGTGGAGATAACTTTTACTTGCCTAGAACTGGCAGAGATACCATTTTGACCACTTTAATAAATGACCTCATTAGCATCGAACCGCTAATGAAACCTGCAAGTCAGGTCTCTTACGGTGTGGAACGAATCAATAGGGAATTTGTCATGGGGCTTATTTCGAGACTTGCTTTATGCAGGGGTGGATATTGGTTATACCCGGACATGACATCTAGAAGAATGGCTGATTATAAGGACTACTATAAAATAGCAAGAGACTACAGCTATAAATTGATGACAACTTTTGACAGACCATTAACTGCTCGTTTTCAGGATATTTTTGATAACCAAAGCCGCTGGCGCGTGGTGAGCAATGAAGATGTCTTGTTTGAAGTCGCATTTGCACCTGGTTTTGGAGATGTAGGATGGAATATCGGACGTACGGTTGATGCTGATCCTAGTCACCCTTATGGCTCAGGTAGCAGTTATGTTGGGCTAAGTCCCGCCTTGTATTATCAATATGATACCCTCGATACCAGGTTAGAATCTTTTGCCATTTTTAAATACGATAAACAACTGGTGCAAACTCCATTATCAGGAACCAGCTTAAGTACCGCAAAATGGTCAAGACTTTTAATGCCTACACCTTCAGGATCTGCATCTGCAAAAGGAACAGGAATCAATTGGCCGATCATGCGCTATTCTGATGTCCTGCTGATGTTCGCAGAAAGTGAAAATGAATTGAATGAAGGACCCACTGCGGAAGGAAAAGCTGCATTAAGACGGGTAAGAGCAAGAGCTTTCCCGAAAGATGCGGCGACAGTGCAGGCCAAAGTTGACGATTATATCAACACAGTCAGCGTTAGCAAAGAGCGATTTTTCGATGCAATTGTGGACGAGCGGGCTTTTGAATTCGCAGGCGAGTGTATCCGCCGTTATGACCTCATCAGGTGGAACAATTATGGTAAAAAGATTGTAGAGGCGAAAAATATCCTTTCCCAAATGGGAGAGAATACAAGTACAATTAATAGCACAGGCCCCTATGCTAATTTACCAGGTGTCCTCTACTACAAGAATACATCCGATAAAAAAGTGATTTTTTATGGTGGAACATTTAGAAAGACACCGGAAACCCCACCAATAAAAGATGTGCCGAGTAAAGGCAGTAATCCTGATGGCTGGACCGCTGTAAATTGGTTGAAAGCATTGTATGTAAAGAATACGCCGCCCATAGACTCGCGTCCGGCTGATTATATTCTTAATTCATGGCGTGGATATAAAGATGCAAGTGGCCAGACTCCGGTCAGATACATCCTTCCTTTGCATAGTTCAACAGTTTCCAGTAGCATGGGCACGTTAAAAAATGATGGTTATGGTTACGGAAATTAAAAGCATTCAGATCATGAAAAATATGTTCAAGAATTATATGGTCATTGTTATACTAATGGCATTGATCGGTGGAATTACATCCTGCAAAAAAAGTGAGGAGCTTGAAGAGGCGCCCAGGCTTTTCAGGCCCGTGATAAAAGGTGCACTTTTAGCACCTTCAAATTATATCGAAGCATCCTGGCAGCAAATGACCGGTGTTCAGGGTTATATTGCCCAGATAAGCCGGGATACATTTAAGACTATCGACAGGTCCGTTCAGATCGATTCCAATAAAATCGTATTTGAGGAACTGCTTTGGGAACAGTCGTATCAAATCCAGATTATTGCAGTGGCTGCTGATACAACAAAAAATTCTAAACCTTCTTTTTTGGGTGAAATTAAAACACCAAGGTTTCCAACTATCGTCGTTGACCCTGTGTTAGCCGATGTAGGTGCAAAATCCATATTGTTTAAATGGAGGAATGAAGGCCAAGCGGTTACCACAGTGAAAGTGGTGACGGTTGGCAATAATACCGTGGTACAGACCCTCAATCTATCCGCAACTGATATCAGTAATGCTTACCTTTTAGTTGCCGGATTACTGCCCGAAACAGCGTATAAAATCGAGCTTTACAGCGGTGCAAAATTCAGGGGCGCTAACAATTATACCACAAAGGCAGTTCCTAGTGGTGTCGTCATCGATTTGACTGCAATCACGGACCGGCCGACTGTGCTGTCAGATACGATTTTGAAAGTTCCTTCCGGGGCAACAATTATCCTACGCAGGGGGATGGAATATAGTATGGCGAGTATTAATTTGAATAAGCCACTCACCATTATGAGCGGTGAAAATCAGTTAAATCCGTCTCAGGCAATAATATTCTTTAATACAGGAAGTAATTTCAACTTCGCTGCGAATGCCAGTATCGATTACATCAACTTTAATGATGTAGTCATCAGAACCAGCGATGCTGCGGGTAAATATGTGTTTAACCCGAATTCCGCGGGTAATATCGGAGCGATCACGTTCGAATCCTGCAGATTAGAAAATATGAGAGGTGTGGCACGATTCAGAGGCGCGCTTACTATTAACAACCTCACTTTTAACAATTGTCTGATTGATAGTATTGGTGGGTATGGTATATTGACTGTGGATGACGCCAACACAAAGGTCAAGAATATCACCATCAGCAACAGTACCGTGTCCAGAGCAGACGTAATGCTGAGCAGCAAGAGCGCTGCCGAAAGTATAAATATCAATAACAGCACTTTTTACCGTGCTCCTGCTACTGGAAAATATATGGTTAATTATAAGGATGTTGAAATTACAATGATGGATTTCAGCAATAATATTCTGGGGCCCGGCAAAGGCAATACGTCTACTCCTCCTGTTGTGTCGATTAATGGTTACTTGAAATCTGGTGGAACAGTGAATGGCTCCAATAACTTTACCACCTCTGATTTTGTTTGGTCAAATGCAGATACACAATTCCCGGGAACAACGGCCTATAGTAAGACCGCTGGCGATATCTTTACAAGTCCTGCAACGGGGAACTTTAGCATCAAAGACGGCGGATTTACAGGAAGGGACTCTGCCGGAGATCCACGCTGGAGACTTAAATAATTTCATCAGGTAAATTATAAATGTCCGAAGAGATTTGTCTTTTCGGACATTTCAAAATAGCATTCCGACGAATTGAAAATCAGATTAACCATCCTCTTAATCAAACTATGAAAACATTAAAATCTATTTCATTGGGCTTTGCTATGCTCTTTTTTTTAGGTGCATCATGCAAAAAGTCAACAAAAAATGTTAGCGAAACGGAAGTTGGCCAAGAAGCTGAAACAAATACCCCTCAACAAGAGACCGCTTTTGCGTTTCCCGGAGCGGAGGGCTATGGGAAAGTTGCTACAGGTGGCCGTGGCGGTAAAGTCATTAAGGTTACCAATCTTAATGACGCCGGAGCCGGAAGTCTGAGAGCCGCAATTGCCGAAACGGGCGCAAGAATTATTGTATTTGAAGTATCAGGGAATATTAAACTGGCAAGTCGGATTCAAATCAAAAACGGGAATGTTACCATTGCCGGGCAGACGGCTCCGGGGGATGGAATTTGCATACAGGACTATGAAATGAACGTGGATGCAGATAATGTAATCATCCGCTATATGCGGTTCAGAATGGGGGATTTAACTAAAAATGAGCAGGATGCACTTTGGGGGCGTTATCACCAGAACATAATCATCGATCACTGTTCTATGAGTTGGTCAATAGATGAATGTTCTTCTTTTTATGCCAACAAGAATTTCAGCATGCAATGGTGTATCCTTTCAGAAAGCTTAAACAAATCTTTTCATGAGAAGGATGATCATGGTTATGGCGCCATCTGGGGAGGATCAAATGTTAGTTTTCATCACAATTTATTGGCACATCATAACAGCCGAAACCCACGTTTTGATGGCGGGCACAGGACCGGAACAGGAAGCAGCCCTTTCGGAACAGACAAGGTCGACTACCGTAACAATGTGATCTATAACTGGGGAAACAATAGTGCGTACGGCGGGGAAAATGGTGAATATAACCTTGTCGCCAATTATTATAAAGCAGGTCCGGGGACCGCAACATCGAAAAAGAACCGGATCATGGAAATATCAATGGAGGCTGACCTTATTAAATACGGTCCTGGCTTCGGTAAGTTTTACGCTTCGGGAAATTATGTTGATGGGAATGCAGCTGTAACACAAGACAATTGGAACGGTGGGATGGATAAAGGATCTGGATTAGGGGATGCGAATTATCTGCTTTCAAAAATGACAGTTCCATTCGCTGCTGAAGCATTAACACCGCATACCGCTGTACAAGCCTATAATGCCGTGCTGTTATATGTAGGCGCTAGCTTCAAGAGAGATGCTGTAGATACCAGGATTGTAAAAGAAGTTAAAGAAGGGATGGTTACCTATAACGGTTCAAAAACGGGTAAAAAAGGAATTATCGATTCCCAGACCGATGTCGGCGGCTGGCCTGTTTTGCATTCGACTGCTCCACTTACAGATACAGATGGAGATGGGATGCCTGATACCTGGGAAACTGAAAAAAGACTGAATCCCAAAATAGCCAATGCTCATGGAAATGATTTAAGCACGGGATATACCAATATCGAAGTTTATATAAACAGTTTAGTTAAAGACATAACGATTAACCAGATGAAATAAAAAAGCCTATGAAAAAGAAAAGAAGCTTAACATACTTGCTATGTACGATGGTTCTATTGGGTTGTATGGCATGTAAAAAGGATGATGCCACAGTTGATACAGATCCTGAAGTCGAATTAGTGACAGAAATTAAACCGGATAAGGTAGTGGCTAAGGACGGAACCGGCGATTATACCACTGTACAGGCGGCAATAGATGCGGCACCCAATAACGGAACAAAATATTATCTGATCGCTATTAAAAACGGAACATACAAGGAGGTAATTACCATCCCTAAGAATAAGAACTATATCCATTTTAAAGGAGAAAATAACGAAAAGACAGTTTTAACTTTTGATAATTATGCGAAAAGGCTGGATGCGAACGGGGCAGAATATGGAACATCTGGTTCTGCATCTTTATTTGTTAAAGCTGATTATTTTAAGGCCGAAAACCTGACTTTTGAGAATACGGCAGGGATAGATGCGGGGCAGGCTTTAGCCATCAATATTGGCGGCAACTTCGCCGCTTTTAGTAAGTGTAGGTTTCTTGCCTTCCAGGATACTTACTATGCCGCGGACAATACTATTCAATATTTAAAAGATTGCTATATCGCGGGTACAGTCGACTTCATGTTCGGCGGTTCCACCGCCTTATTTGAAAACTGCACACTGCATAGCCTGAGAAGTGGCTACATAACTGCAGCCTCTACGCCTGCCGGAAAGAAATATGGGTATGTTTACCTGAACTGTAAACTAACCGGCACATCAGGTACCGCGACGGTACACCTGGGCAGACCCTGGCGGCCTAATGCAAATGTTGTATTCGTAAATTGCGAAATGGCCGGACATATCAAGCCCGAAGGATGGAACAATTGGGGTAACGTAGCTAATGAGGCAACGGCCTTTTACGCAGAATACAAAAGTACTGGTGAAGGTTATCAGGTAGGGCAAAGGCAAGCCTGGTCTAAACAATTAACTGATGAACAAGTTAAAGAATATACGGCTGAGAAGATTTTAGGAACCTGGAAGCCTTTTTAGTAATCGGCCAAAAGCTATTTCCGATAACGATTGCGCAGATTTCGTATCAGTTATATCACCTAAAATCCTTTGCAAGTTCGTATGATTGTTTAACCAAATTATACTCAAGATGAACGCATTTAAAAAATTAAAATATCTTACAATTTTCAGTCTTTTGCTACTGATGGCATTTTCGATGCCTGCTAGAAAAATCAAAGTTTACCTGGTCGGAGATTCGACGATGTCCATAAAACTTGTTTCTAAATATCCGGAAACAGGATGGGGGATGCCATTCGCAAATTTTTTCGATGAGTCGGTTCGTGTGGATAATCGTGCGCAAAATGGCCGTAGCACCAAATCTTTTATGGCCGAAGGACGATGGAAGTCAATAACAGATAGCTTAAAAGCAGGTGATTACGTCTTTATACAGTTCGGACATAATGATGAGGTAAAAACGAAAAAGACCTATACCACAGAAGAAGAGTTCAAAAATAACCTGGAGAAGTATGTTAGCGAAAGCATCAAGGCGGCTGCATTCCCCGTGTTGATCACTCCCGTTGCAAGACGAAGTTTTGATGAAAATGGCAGAGTTTTAGGAACGCATCAGGTCTATTCAGAAATTGTAAGAACTGTGGCGCGTGAAATGCATGTTCCATTGATCGATCTGGACAAAGAAAGCACAGCTTTGCTGCAAAAAATGGGTGTGGAAAATTCAAAACTGTTGTTCAACAAGCTGGAGCCTGGTCAGAACCCCAATTATCCGGCAGGCGTAGATGACAACACACATTTTAATGAGTACGGTGCACGCCGGATGGCGGAAATCGTATTGTCAGAACTGAAAAAGTTGAACCTCGAACTTGCCAATAGAATTGTCAAACGTTAACCGGTAAAAATATTTATTCCTATGACTAAAAAACTATTGTTAGCAATGGTAATGCTTCCTGTTGTCTTCGGTTTTACCAATTGTCAGAAAAAGAAAAAGTCAGATCTGTCGCCTTCAAATGGAGCCGATACAAGCGGGCCAAAACCGGTCGTAGAATCTGCCTATGCATTTCCCGGAGCCGAAGGCTTTGGGCGTAATGCTACAGGAGGAAGAGCTGGGAAAGTAATTAAAGTCACGAATCTTAATGATGCCGGGGCTGGCAGTTTGAGAGCTGCAGTAGAGGCAACAGGTCCAAGAATAGTTGTTTTTGAAATTTCGGGCACCATTGCTTTAAAAAGGCGGCTTGTGATAAGAAATAAAGACATTACCATTGCGGGACAAACAGCACCCGGAGATGGTATCTGTCTGAGAAATTACGAAGTTACCGTAGGTGCAGACAACGTAGTTGTAAGATATATGCGCTTTAGAATGGGCGATACCGAGCAGCAGGAAGGAGATGCATTTGGCGGGAGATTTCAGAAGAATATCATTGTAGACCACTGCTCCATGAGCTGGTCTACGGACGAATGTGTGTCTTTTTATGCCAATGAAAATTTCACGCTTCAGTGGTGTTTAATTACAGAAAGCCTCAGAAATTCGGTGCACGGTAAGGGCGCACATGGTTACGGTGGAGTATGGGGAGGAAAATATGCTTCTTTCCATCATAATTTAATGGCTAACCACGACAGCCGTAATCCACGGTTTGGAGAAGAGGCAGGTAAAGCATTCGCATTAACCGATCTTGTTGATATGAGAAACAATGTTTTTTACAATTGGGGACCAACGAATAATGCCTACGGCGGCGAAGGGATGAACATTAATATCATTAACAATTATTATAAACCAGGCCCTGCGACCACTAAAAAAGAAAGAATTTTTTCTATTGATAAGAATAATAAAGCCGACACCGAAGTGTACAACATCTGGGGTAAGTTTTACATTAACGGCAATTACGTAAATGAAAGTACGCGAACAAGCAACGATAATTGGAATTACGGAGTGTTTAATCAGTTTCATGGTAGTTATGGTACCGTTTCTGAGGGAGATAAACTGGCTATGAAATTAAATAATCCTTTGGTAACTGATGATAATGTGACGACCCATACGGCTTTACAGGCTTACGATAAGGTCCTGGATTACGCGGGGGCAGTATTAAAAAGAGATGCCATAGATATGCGTACGGTTTTACATACGCGCAATAAAACGTTTTATAAAGCAGGATCTAATGGCAGTACCAATGGGATTATTGATACACAGGCAGATGTTGACGCTTGGCCGTTGCTGCAAAGTTTGCCTGCCTTACCAGATACGGATGGTGATGGGATGCCAGATGATTGGGAAAAATCTAAAAGCCTTGATCCAAAAGTGGCTAATGCCGCCGGGCGGGATCTGAGTACTGCCTATGATAATCTTGAGGTATACATCAACAGCTTGGTAGCTGTAATCACGGAGAACCAGGTTAAATAGTGGAAATAGAATCTAACGCATTAAAACATAAAATGAAATTAAACGATTTAATATTTTTTATAGCTGTCTTTTTATTAGGCGTATGCACTTCAAACATAAATGCGCAGACAAAAGAATACTCCTGGAATAACCTTCCTCAGATAACGCTGCCTGTTTTCAAAGCAGACACTTTTAATATTGTTCGCTTTGGGGCCATTGGTAACGGCCATACCTTAAATACAAAAAGCATTAACCAGGCTATCATCACTTGCAGTAGTAATGGCGGCGGTGTGGTATTGATACCTGCAGGTTATTGGCTTACAGGTCCAGTTGAATTGAAAAGTAATGTCAATTTACATTTAGAAAAAAATGCGCTGTTGCAGTTTACAAAGGATTTTAATCAATATAAAATTATAGAAGGCAACTATGAAGGGAAACCCTCTGCCCGCAATCAATCTCCGATTATGGGTACCGACCTGGAAAATATAGGCGTAACAGGTAAAGGAACAATAGATGGAAATGGTGACGCATGGCGAATGGTGGGCAAAAACGCTTTAACGGAATCTGAATGGAAGAAAAAAACCGCATCTGGAGGGCTGGTCAGTGAGGATGGAAAAACCTGGTTCCCCACGGAAAAGACGAAAAAAGCTCATTTGGAAAATAGTTCAGTATTGTTGAGTTCGGGAAAAAAACTTTCGGATTTCGAAGATATCAAGGACTTTTTACGGCCAAATCTTATCGTATTAACCAATTGCGATAAAGTGCTTTTGGAAGACATTACCTTTCAGAACTCCCCGGCCTGGAACATCCATCCGCTGATGTGTAGCAACCTCATCTTAAGGAACATTTTTGTAAAAAATCCCGATTATGCGCAGAACGGCGATGGGGTTGATGTTGAATCTTGTAAAAATGTATTGATCGAAGGTTGCGTATTCGATGTTGGTGATGATGCGATATGTATTAAATCCGGTAAAGATGAGGAAGGTAGAAAACGCAATATGCCAACAGAAAATGTGGTGATCCGTAAAAATACCGTTTATGCCGGCCATGGAGGGTTCGTAGTAGGTAGTGAGATGTCTGGCGGCGCGCGAAATATATTTGTTTCGGATTGCTCATTTATGGGGACCGACAAAGGTATCAGGTTCAAAACGACAAGAGGCCGCGGTGGAACTGTAGAAAATATCTATATTAAAAACCTGAATATGGTGAATATCGTGGATGAGGCCATTTTTTTTGACATGTATTATTGGACCAAACCACCAGAAGCAAACCAGAAACAAGAAGTGCCGGCAGTGAGTGTCGAAACACCGCAATTTAGAGATGTTTTTATAGAAAATATCATTTGCAATGGTGCGAATAAAGGTGTTTTTATAAGGGGACTTCCGGAAATGGCCGTAAAGAATATCAGGATGCAAAACCTGTTTCTTAATGCCAATATCGCAATGGAACTAAAAGATGCCACTGACATAGAGATCAGCAATTCCGTTATCTTAGTGAAGAATGAAAAGCCAGGTGTTTACATCGAAAGCTGTAAAAACATCAGCTTAGACGGGCTTACATTTAATCCTGGAGCCGAGGTGCTATTCGACATTAATGGTGCATCTGTCGACAATATTCAGCTGAAAAATTCTGGTTTAAAAAAAGGGGCAATTAAAGCGATATTTAATCATGGCGCTGATGAAAAATCATTTAAGAAATAAATATAACTAACGCTATGTTAAAGATACTTTTCATACAAAATGATTATGACGATGTTTAAATCCACTAAAGGACAGAAAAATAAGAGAGTTATACTGATCTTAGTTTTATTATGGGTGTGTAACGCCAATGCACAGGATTTTATTCCCCTATGGCCAAAAGATAAAATGCCTAATAGTAAGGGTATAAAACTGAAGGATAGCATCGCTAATGAACGGGTTTACCAGGTTGGTACTCCAGGTATGTATAGTTTTTTTCCTTCTAATCAGGAAAATAAAGGCGCAGCTGTAATTATATGTCCTGGCGGTGGATACGAACGCCTGGCTTATGTCATCAGTGGGACACAGTTAGCCAAGTGGTTTAATACGATGGGTGTCTCCGCATTTGTCCTTAATTACAGGTTACCAAATAGTCCTGATCTTAAAAATCGGGAAGACGGGCCGCTGCAGGATATCCAGCGGGCGATTAGAATAGTACGCGGCAATGCACAAAGATGGGGTATCAAACAAGATAAGATCGGTGTACAGGGCTCTTCGGCGGGTGGTCACCTGGCCAGTATGGCAGGCACAATAACGAAGGATATTTCCGCAATAGGCGACGCAATGGATCAGGTGTCGGCGCGTCCCGATTTCATGATCCTGGTGTCTCCCGTTATCGATATGGGAAGGTATGCACATAAAGGGAGCTTAAAGAATTTATTGGGAGAAAATCCTGCTGAAGGGCAGATTTTACAGTATTCAACGCAATTACAGGTAAAGGAAAGTACACCCCCATGTTTTATTGCAGATGCGTTTAACGACAAATCGGTTGATCCCCATAACAGCTTGCTTTTCTATCAGGCGATGTTGGAACACAAAGCTTCTTGTAGCCTACATGTTTTTCCGCAGGGAGGACATGCCATTGCATTACGGAATAATCCAGGTTCTGCGGACATGTGGACAAGTATTTGCGAAAACTGGATGATAGAAATGGGATTTATAGTAAAGTAATATAGAAATGAGTAAGCGTTTAAAAGGTTTAGTTTGCAGTAGCTGTTTGTTAGCCGGAACACTGGGAGCAAGTGCTCAAGTGGTTCCTATGGGTCTAAAATATATTTCAAAAGTGTGGGTTGCCGATCAGGGCAATGGCTCTTATAAAAATCCGGTGCTTGACGCGGATTACTCAGATCCGGATGCAATAAGGGTTGGTGACGATTTTTATATGGTCGCTTCCAGTTTTGATGCTGTCCCGGGATTGCCAATCCTGCATTCAAAAGATCTGGTCAACTGGACACTCATTAATCATGCCTTAAAGCGTCAGCCTCCATTTGATCATTTTTCTAAAACACAGCATGGAAATGGGGTATGGGCTCCGGCAATTCGTTTTTATAAAGGTGAATTTTACATTTATTACCCGGATCCTGATTTCGGGATCTATGTAACAAAAGCGAAAAATCCGGCCGGTGAATGGTCTGATCCCATATTGGTTGAAGGGGGGAAAGGACTGATTGATCCTTGTCCTTTATGGGATGACAATGGAAAGCTTTACCTGGTTTATGCCTATGCTGGAAGCCGGGCGGGAATAAAAAGTGTTATCGCCGTCAAACAGTTAAACCCGGAAGGAACAAAGACCCTGGACGCAGGGGTATTGGTTTATGATGGTCATGAATTGGACCCGACGATTGAGGGGCCCAAATTTTATAAGCGAAACGGTTATTATTATATTTTTGCACCTGCAGGTGGCGTTTCTACCGGATGGCAATTGGTGCTGCGGTCTAAAAACATCTATGGTCCATATGAACGCAAAGTAGTGATGGATCAGGGTAAAAGCGCTGTTAATGGGCCGCATCAGGGCGCCTGGGTAAACACGCAGACAGGCGAAGACTGGTTCCTGCATTTTCAGGATAAAGAGGCTTATGGGCGGGTCGTACACCTGCAGCCCATGAAATGGATTAAGGATTGGCCGGTTATCGGGGTTGATAAAGATGGCGATGGGTTGGGGGAGCCGGTAATGAGTTACAGAAAGCCGAACGTAGGTAAGATATATCCGATCCAAACGCCGGCCGAAAGCGATGAGTTTAATAACAGGACATTGGGACTTCAATGGCAATGGCAGGCGAATCCAAAAGCCACCTGGTCGTTTATGAATGTAGGCAAGGGAACCTTGAGATTGTTTTCTGATCAGATCCCGGAAGAGGCAAAAAGTTATTGGGAGGTCCCGAATATCTTAATGCAAAAATTTCCTGCAGAAGAATTTACAGCAACTACAAAGCTTATTTTTTCGCCAAATGCCAAAATTGAAAACGAAAAAGCAGGTTTGATTGTCATGGGGCTGAGCTATGCAAGTTTGGGAATTAAAAGTAAAAAAGATGGAAATTACCTGGTTTACTCGCTTTGTAAAGGAGCGAATAAAGGGAACTCCGAAGCAGAAACTATCATCACTAAAGTTGAAGCAAAAGCGATTTATTTGCGGGTAAGGATAACTAAAGGCGCAAAATGTAAGTTTAGCTACAGTACAGACGGACAGCGGTTTGAAGATGCGGGAAAGGAATTCCAGGCAGAAGTAGGACAGTGGATAGGCGCAAAAATGGGACTGTTCTGTACCAGAGATGTTAAAATCAACGATTCCGGCTATGCAGATTTCGATTGGTTCAGGGTAGAACCAGTCAATTAATGATAAACTAAATACAAAATGAAAAAATTATTCAGTATCCGGCCGCTATTTTTATTATGGATGATGTTTTGTTCCCCGCAATTGTTTGCGCAAACGACATTTCCAGATGAAATTAAGGTCGCACAAGACGGGAGTGGGAATTATACAACCATACAGGAAGCCGTAAATGCAGTCAGAGATCTCGGTGATAAAAGAGTTAAGATTTTTATTAAAAATGGAACTTATAACGAAAAGCTGGTTGTTCCTTCCTGGAAAACAAATATCTCCCTAATCGGGGAGGATAAGAAAAATACGATTATTACCAATGCTGATTTTTCTGGTAAGGTTTACCCGCAAGGAAAGGATGCGTTTGGGAAGGATAAATTCAGCACTTTCACTTCTTACACGGTATTGATACAGGGCAGTGGTGTCACAATTGAAAACTTAACCATCTCCAATGCCGCCGGTCCGGTAGGACAGGCTGTAGCATTGCATGTAGAGGGTGACCGTTTTGCCATCAAAAACTGTAAGCTAGTTGGCGCTCAGGATACACTTTATGCAGCAACAGCACAAAGCCGGCAGTTTTATCAGGACTGTGATATTGAAGGAACTACAGATTTTATTTTTGGCGAGGCGACTGCCGTGTTTCAGAATTGCACCATTAAAAGCCTTTCAAACTCTTACGTTACTGCTGCAGCCACGAGGGCGGGGCAAAAGTTTGGTTTTGTATTTTTTAACTGTATACTTACGGCAGGTGAAAACGCTAAAAAGGTTTATCTTGGCAGACCATGGCGGCCCTATGCAAAGACCGTCTTTATAAACTGTGAGCTGGGTAGTCATATTATCCCCGAGGGTTGGAATCCCTGGAAAGGCGATGCGATGTTTCCTGATAAGGACAAAACAGCTCATTATGCCGAGTTCGGAAGTAAAGGAGCTGGTGCTGCAGCAAACAGCCGTGTGGCCTGGTCGCACCAGTTGACTGCAAAAGAACGTAAGGAATATACACTTAAAAACATACTGGGCGGAACAGACAACTGGAATCCGGAGACAGATATCAATTAAATAACCTTTAATCCTAAGCATATGAGTTTAATGGAAAAAATTAAATGCACACCAGGCAGACTGCTTGTTTTGTTCTTTACGGCTATCGCTGTCACAGCCGGAGCACAATCTCCTCCAACGGTATGGAACAACGCTGCCGAGCCTTTGAAAGAAATGGAACGTGTGCGGCAACAGATCAAGGCACCTGTTTTTCCTGCCAGAGATTTTCTGGTAACGAAGTTTGGGGCTAAAGGGGATGGAAAAACCCTCAATACAGAAGCATTCAAAAAGGCGATAGCTGCCTGCGCGAAAAGTGGAGGCGGTAGAGTGGTGGTCCCTGTTGGCAATTTCTTTACCGGGGCCATTCATCTTAAAAGCAATGTTAATTTGCATCTTCAGGATAGCGCTAAAATTACTTTTAGTGTGAACCCATTACATTACCCGATTGTATTTGGGCGCTGGGAAGGCATGGAACTGATGAATTACTCGGCACTGATCTATGCTTATGGGCAGCACAACATTGCCGTCACCGGTAATGGGATCTTAGATGGGAATGCGACCTACAATGATTGGTACTCATGGAATACCGGCAAACCCTCAAAACAGGTTAAAGCAAGAAATTTATTGCAGGAAATGAACCGCAACCAGATAGATCCGGGAAAACGGGTTTTTGGTGAAGGAAGTTTTTTAAGGCCAAACTTTATCCAGCTTTACAGCTGCAATAATATTCTGATCTCCGGTGTTAAAATGATCAATTCACCCATGTGGAACGTAAACCCGGTATTGTGTGAAAACGTAACCATGGAAAATATGAAAATCATTGCACATGGATCGAATACGGATGGCATTGACCCCGAATCATGTAAAAACGTACTCATCAGAAATTGTTATTTTGATACAGGAGACGATTGTATAGCCATTAAATCGGGCAGGGATCATGATGGAAGGAGGATCGCCAGACCTGCAGAAAACCATATTATTGAAAATTGTCAGATGAAGGATGGACATGGGGGAGTAGTCATTGGCAGCGAGATCTCAGGAGGTGCAAGAAATATCTTTGCGATAAACTGCATAATGGACAGTCCTAATCTCGAGCGTATTTTAAGGCTTAAAACCAGTTCCAGCCGTGGCGGAATTATTGAGAATGTGTTTATGAAAGACATAAAGGTTGGCGCGTACCGTGATGCTGCGGTAACTTGTAATATGTTTTATGAGCAGCCGGGAGATTTTATGCCCGTGATCCGAAATATCTGGGTGGAAAATGTTGATGTGCAGAACGGCGGAGCATATGGCATTTTTGTGAATGCCTATAAAGAATCGCCGGTAGAGAACTTAAGGATTATTAATTGTGATATCAGAGGTGTAAAGACACCCATGAAAATAGATCACGTAAAGGATTTTGAACTTCAAAACGTAAAGATCAACGGTGTAGCCGTTACGAAATGATAGGTGTTAGTCGCGGGTAAATAATTTGGTATCGATCACTTTATCCTCGAACTCCGTTACGGGATACTTGCTTTCAATGAGCTGTAGCAGCATTTCTGTTGCAGCTTCACCCATTTCGAATGCAGGTTGCCTTACCGAGCTGATCGGATACTCAAATAGGTTCAGCACATCAGAATTGCTGAAGCCTGCAATTGCCATTTGTCCCGGAACTTTAATGTTCAGTTTTTTCAATACCTCAAGGCAACCAATAGACAACCGGTCGCCAGCTATAAAAATGGCATCAGGTTTATCCGGCAGGGTAATCAGTTCGGTAACTGCTTTTTCTGTTTCCTCGGGAAACATGCCTCCATGTGGGCAATATTTAATATAATCGGGATTGACCTTTAAATCATATTTGTTCAATGCGGCAGTGTAGCCCCTAAGGCGTTCAATACTGATAGAAAGGTGTTCAGAGCTGGTGACGTGGGCAATCCTTTTACATCCCGACCTAATCAGATGACTTGTCGCATCGAATGCTCCTTGTTCATTATTGGCTCTAATTTTATGTGTATTGATGTTGCTTGGTACCCGGTCAAAAAATACCATTGGCATCCCCCTTTCATGCAGGTATTTTAAATGAGTGGTGTCTGAGGTTTCGGCTGAAAGAGAAACCAGCAACCCGTCTATTGAGCGCGAGGCAAGGTGTTGCACATTTATTTTTTCCCGGTCATACGACTCATGGGTTTGGGTAATGATGACATGATACCCTCTGTCGTATGCAATAGACTCGATGCCGTTAATGGCCTGAGAAAAATAATGATTGGCAACTTCACTCACAACAACACCAATGGACTTTGTTCTTCTTTCTTTTAGACTTAGCGCATTCGGATTCGGCTGATAGTTTATTTTTTCTGCGTAATCAAATACCAGCTTTTTTGTTTTAGCGCTGATCTCGTAAGTATCCCTTAAAGCCCTGGAAACGGTAGAGGTAGACAGGCCAAGGGCATTGGCTATATCTTTTAAGGTAGGTGGCTCAAACATAAGTAAATAGAGTGGTTGGCTAACACATTGTTCTTAATAAGATGCAATATAAGGTTAATCTGATTAATATAGAACCAGCCCGCTGCGGTTCTCGGGAACGATTGCATAAATTTACCTTATGCATACATAGGAATTTTAAGGGAAACGATGTAACTTGTTGATAGGGAGGTCTAACCAGCTTCTTAACTAACCAAATTAAATAATGTATGAAAAAACTACTACTCCTATGTGGTGCGCTAATCCTGTACATTGGATTAGCCAACGCTCAAACAACCCGACAAATCACAGGTAAAGTAACCGACAAATCTGGAAAGGAAACGATCCCGGGCGCAAGCGTGTCTGTAAAAGGTAGTAAAACAGCGGTAAGCACCGATGTTAACGGGCAATTTAAAATAAATATTCCGGCTACAGGCAATGTCGTCCTCGTAGCCAGCTATGTCGGCTATACCCTACAGGAAATTGCTGTGGGGAGCCAGTCTAATGTCAATTTTGCACTTGCGGAAAATGTATCGGCATTGGACGAGGTGGTTATTAATGTTGGATATGGCACTGTCCGAAAGAAGGATCTAACCGGAGCCGTTTCATCAGTAGGGGCAGATGTAATTGCCGCGGCACCCGTTTCTTCCGCTATCCAGGCCATTCAGGGTAGGGTTCCCGGCGTGAGTATCGCATCAACAGAAGGCTCACCAGATGCGGAAATGATCATCAGGGTAAGAGGCGGGGGGTCGCTTACCGGTGACAATTCTCCGCTCTATATCGTAGATGGCTTTCCAGTAGCATCCATTTCTGATATTGCGCCTGCTGATATTGAATCTATTGATATATTAAAAGACGCCTCATCAACTGCAATTTATGGATCGAGGGGCGCTAATGGAGTCGTGCTGATTACCACCAAAAACAGCAAGGATGGGAAAACAGCCATTAGCTTCAGTGCTTTTACCGGAATAAGAGAAATTGCCAATACTTTGGATGTATTAGCACCTTTGGATTACGCTACATGGCAATACGAAAGGGCTTTGATTGCAAACAGACTGGATGATTATACCAAATATTTCGGCAATTACCAGGACATTGATCTATATGGGACTGTTGTACCCAACGATTGGCAGAACATCGTTTTTGGCCGCACAGGTACTACGTACAACCAAAATTTAAACCTCAGCGGCGGCGGAGAAAAAACAAAATTCAGTGTAAGTCACAGCTTTGTCAAAGACAAGGCAATTATGTTGAAATCAGGTTATCAGCGGCAAAACCTGAACTTTAAACTGAACCATAAATTATATGATCAATTAACGCTTGATTTCGGCGTCCGCTATGCTGATACCAAGACAGACGGAGGAGGTGCCAATGAACAAAATGAAAAATCCTCTGCAGACTCCAGATTAAAGTATGCGATGATTTATCCTCCTTTTCCTGTGGGGGATTTAACAGATAATGACATTACTGATCCGGCATTCAACATGTATAACCCAATTGACGCGATCAATGACAACGATCAGTATATACACAGAAAAACGTATAACCTAAATGGGGCATTAAACTACGAAATTATTAAAGGACTGAAAGTTCGTTCGGAGCTCGGGTACGACGGTTATAAAAATGATCAGGACCGCTTTTATGGAACCACGACCTATTTTGTAATTAACAACGTAACAAATTACCCTGGCTTTCCTGCTGTAATCTATACAAACACGACTAGAAATGCCATCAGAAATACAAATACGCTGACGTATGACTTTAAGAAGTTCTTAAATAAAGACCATCACCTTAACTTGTTATTAGGCCAGGAGTACATCAAAACCGAACAGGAAGTATACACTACTCAAATTAATGGCTTTCCGGCAACTTTTAATTTTGATGACACCAGGAAGTTATCCGGACAGGGAAAAGAAAGCAAATCGGCAAAAGTTTTTAATCCCGATGATGTATTGCTTTCCTTTTTCAGCAGAGCAAACTATGATTATAAAGGGAAATATTTGATGAGTGCAACTTTCAGGGCAGATGGTTCTTCGAAGTTTTTAGAAGGTAACCGTTGGGGATATTTCCCCTCTGTTTCTGGTGCATGGCGAATTTCGGCTGAGGATTTTATGAAGAACACCGCATCCTGGCTGACGGACCTGAAGTTAAGAGCAAGTTATGGTACCGCGGGTAATAACAATATTCCTACCGGTCAAACTACGCAGTTGTTTCAGCCCAATGACCCTACAACACCGGTATATACAAATGGTTTCGCCAACTTTTTAGCACCCTCTAAAGTAATGGCCAATCCTGATTTAAAATGGGAAACCACAGTTACTAAAAATATTGGGTTAGATTTCTCCGTATTGAATTCTAAAATAACCGGTACAGTGGATGCGTACTTAAATAAAACAAAGGACTTACTTATGTTATTCCCGGTTGCCGGAACTGGGTATGATAACCAGTATCGCAATCTGGGAGAAACCCAAAATAAAGGAATTGAGTTTTCGGTAAATTGGAGTGCCATCAGAAAAACAAATTTTGATCTAACCCTGAATGCCAACATTAGCTTTAACAAAAATCAGGTTAATTCATTGGGTGGTCTCGCTTATTATGCCGGAACTTCTGGCTGGGCGTCTACCGAAGTTGGAGAGGACTACCGTGTTGAAGAAGGCGCATCCGTCGGAAGAATTTTTGGATATCAAAATGATGGCAGATATGAGGTTTCTGATTTTAAACCTTACAACGGAAGTGCATGGCAATTAAAGGACGGGACGGTAAACTCAACCGATATTATAGGGGCTTTAAGACCCGGGTCAATGAAGCTTAAAGATCTTACAGGAGATGGCGTTGTTAATTTATCAGACCGAACGATCATAGGAAATGCAAATCCTTCACATACAGGAGGATTCTCCTTAAACTCCAGGATATATAACTTCGATGTTGGGGCTTATTTCAACTGGAGTTACGGTAACGATATCTATAATGCTAATAAAATAGAATATACCTCTACCAGTAAATACAGTTCAAGAAACATGATCTCGACGATGAGAAGTGGGGAACGCTGGAATAATTTACGTCCGGATGGGACGATCAGTAATGACGCCGCCGAACTGGAGGCCATGAACGCAACCACCACACTTTGGTCTCCTTATATGTCTAAATATGTTTTGAGCGACTGGGCTGTAGAAAACGGGTCTTTCTTAAGATTAGGAACTTTAACCCTAGGCTATACCTTGCCAAAAACAATTGCGCAAAAACTAAAAATGAAAAGCTTAAGGGTTTATGCATCCGGATATAATGTATTCGTATTAACCGACTATAGCGGATTTGATCCGGAAGTATCAACGAGAAGAAAAGACCCATTGACACCAGGCGTGGATTATTCTGCCTATCCGAAAAGCAGAACATACGTGCTGGGTCTGAATGTAAATTTTTAATGGACCGTTAAAATAAAAAGAGATGAAAAAGATTGTTTATATATTGTCAATGATTACAGCCATCGGTGTCGCAAGCGGTTGTAAAAAGGTTTTTGAAACACCTAATGAATCTGCTTTAGATGTATCTGTGGTTTTTTCTACACCTTCCTTAGCCGAGTCTGCCATAGTTGGGATCCTGCAGTCCTTCGGTGAAACCAACTCTTACCGGGGCCGTTATTTAGTTAACTATGGCGTAAATACTGATGTCGAGGTTTATAATAGCTTAAAAAGTACGACAGGTGAACAGGCGAAATTGTCTAATTACAATACCAATCCAGACAATGGTCAAATGAATACCGATAACAATGCCTGGGCAAAGTTTTACGAGTCGATAGAAAGGGCTAATCTGGCCATTAGCGGGTTAAGAAAATACGGAAATGTAAGCACCCGACCCGAAATGGCCCAGATCTTAGGTGAAATTTTAACCTTAAGAGCAGTGCTGTATAACGACTTAATTAAGGGTTGGGGAAATGTTCCGGCCAGATTTGAGCCGATAACTATAGCAACGCAATATGCGCCAAGAAGTGATAAAGATGTGATCTATAAGCAATTATTAATGGATCTGGATGAAGCCGCAACACTATTACCATGGCCAAACAAATCTGCCGTAACCAGCACAGTAGAACGTGTTAATAAGGCATTTGCAAAAGGTTTAAGGGCCAGATTGGCCTTAGCTGCAGGTGGATATTCCAAGCGCTTGGATGGTTCGACGAGGTTAAGTACAGATCCGGAGCTGTCCCGCGATAAAATGTATGCCATTGCCAAAAAAGAATGTGTGGAAATCATAGGCAGTAATGAATTACACCTGCTTGGCTTTGAAGAGATTTTTAGGAAATTTAATGAAGAAGCAGGTGCAGCAGGTCTGGAATCAATGTGGGAAATTCCATTTAGCGAAGGAAGAGGACGTGTTATTTTTGATTTGGGGGTTAAACACACCAAAACTGATAAGTATACAGGGCAAAACAGAGGTGGAACAGATGGGCCGAACCCAATAATGCTTTATGAATATGATCGGGATGATGTAAGAAGAGATGTTTCGGTCGTACCTTACGAATGGGATAGGGCTACTGCTGATGCTGCTGATAAAGGAGGCTTCCAGGTCCCTTCTGCTTTAGCGCGTTTATATTTTGGTAAATACCGCTACGAATGGCTGAAAAGAAGAGTGACCTCAACCAATGATGATGGATTAAACTGGATGTATATGCGTTATGCCGACGTGGTATTAATGGCTGCTGAATCCATTAATGAATTAGACGGTCCTGCGGCAGCTGCGCCTTACTTGAAAATGATTCTTACCAGGGCATTTCCTACTAATCCGACGAAAGTTGATACCTACATGGCGCAGGCAACGGCAAGTTCAGTAACTTTCTTTAATGCAATTGTAGACCAAAGGGCATTGGAATTTTGTGGCGAGATGTTGAGAAAAGCTGATTTAATCCGCTGGAATTTATTAAGCACAAAACTAAATGAAGCTAAAACTAAACTGCAGCAACTCGAAGCCAGACAAGGTAAGTACGCAAATCTTCCTCTAAAGATTTATTATAAAACTGCT